>NZ_JBFAKG010000067.1:51582-57533 GCF_040655595.1 Saccharopolyspora sp. NPDC050389 | reverse complement strand
GGCTCGTGCCGGCGTTCCGCCACGCCGCGGGCGGATCTTTTCCGCCGCACGGGCGGCGTGTTTCTTGTGGGTCGCTATAGCAGCCCAAAAGACTCACGGCCCCGTGATCAGCGGAAACCCGCTGTGGAAGTGGTTACAGGCCCAGCAGTTCCGGGTGAGTGGCCATCTCGCGCCAGTAGCGCGCCGGGTCGGCGACCAGGCGGCGCCGGGTCAGGTCCAGGAGACCGGAGACGCTTTCGACCTCCGCGACCAGGGTGCCGTCCGGGGCGCGGAGCTCCTGCACGACGCGGGAGGTTTTGCCGTCGCCCCACAGAAAGGCGCACGTCACCTCTACCTGGTCCAGCGGTCGTAGTTCGCGGTGGAAGCGGATGGTGGTCTCCAGGTTGACCGGGCCTACGTCGTGCTGGGCGCGCAGTCGCTCGGGGTCGACACCGGCGGCGGCGAGGCACGCCCACCGGGCGTGATCGCCGTAGGCGAGGTACGCGGGCCCGCGCACGTGGCCGTTGACGTCCAGGTCGTCGCTGCGGACCGCGACGGTGATGCGGAAGGCTTCAGCGGTTTCGGAACGGGTTGTCACGGGGCTTGATCCTGGCCGTCCCGGGCTGCGCCGTCTGGAACTTTTCGGCCAGGACGTCCTGCCGGGCCCAGCTTCGCACCAGCGCCGCTGGCGAGGAGCCGGACAGTCGGCGGCATTCGCGTCCCAGGTGGGACTGGTCGGCGTAGCCGAGCTCGGCGGCGACGATGGCCAGCGAGGTGCGTCCGCGCGCCAGCGCCGGCAGGCGGCGGTGGAACCGCTGGAAGCGGAGGATGCGTTGCAGCTGCTTGGGGCCGCACCCGGTTTCGTGCCGCAGAAGCCGTCGGAGCCCTCGTTCGCTGATGCCGAGGTCATCGGCGACGTCCGCCGGTTTCGCTCCTGGAGCACCAAGATCCCGTGCTGCCGCGATGGCTCGTGAATCCGGATGGGAACTTCGCAGCCGCTCGGCGACGAGCGTCTCCAGCACGCTTCGCCGTGACTCGAAGGACTTCGACGCCGCCAGCAGCTCTTCGGCGCGCCCAGCTCGTCTGCCCCACAGGTCGGTCAGCCTCGTCGCCCCGGGCGGCAGCTCGGAAAGCCCGTGGCCCAGCAGCGAGCCCGCGCCGCCGCGGCGCAGCCGCAGGCCCAGCGTCCGGGCGGTTCCCGGCAGCCAGCGGCGTTCCGGGGCTCCGGCGGTGATCACCACGTCGAGGCTGCGCCCGTCCCACACCAGGTCGGCGCAGCCGTCCGGGAGGATTCGCAACTCCCTGTCCCAACCGGCGAATCCCTGCCAGCCGAGCGACACGATGCTCGAAACCTCTGTCGCAGGAGCGAATTCTCGGTAGCGCGACCACCGCGTGCTGGTCCCGTCGAGCGAGGCCGCCCAGGAGCGCAGCGGGATTCCCATTCGCTCATTATGGCCCGCTACGCGCTCGGCGGCGTGGTCGATTCCTCGCTGGGCGGTGGTTGCGAGCTGCTCGGCGGTGGCACCGAGCTCGTCGGCGGTGGTTCGGACGACGGCGGTGGCTCGGATGGCGGCGGCTCCGACGATGACGGCGGAGGCGGAGGCGGAGGCGGTGGCTCGGGCGGCGGCGGTGGTGCTGTCATGCCTGGTGGTGGCGGTGGCCCGGGAGGCGGTGCGGCGCCGGGCGGAGCTCCCGCAGCGGGCGGCGGTGCGCCTGGCGGTAGCGGTGCGCCCGGCGGTGGGGGAGTGCCCGGAGGCGGCGGAGTGAACGCGAGCAGCACGGGGTCGCCCGGGATCGTCGTGTCGCTCGGGGTGGGCATGACTCCGCGGGCGTAGGCGTCGGCCCAGGTGAGCACCGAGCGGACGTACGACTGGGAGTGGTTGTAGCGGAACACCGCGGCGGCCAGCTGCGTTCGGTCGCGCAGATTTCCGTTGCCGCTGCACAGGTATTGGCCCGATGCCAGGGTCGCGTCGTGGACGTTGTGCGGATCGCGGGTTCCGTCGCCGTTGCCGTCGGCGGCGTGGCTGCGCCACGTGGACGGGATGAACTGCATCGGTCCGACCGCGCGGTCCCACGCCTGGTCGCCGTCCAGGCGGCCGCCGTCGGTGTCGTGGATTGCGGCCACTCCGGGCCCGCCGGCCAGCTGCGGGCCCAGGATCGGCGACAGCGTCCGGCCGTTGACGTCCACCCGGCCGGAGCGGGCGTGGTTCGACTCGATGCGCCCGATCCCGGCCAGCACCGACCAGTGCAGGCCGCAGCCCGGATCGGTGCGCGCCAACGTCCGCTCGGCGCGCTGGTAGGCCGCCAGCACCGGTGCGGGAATGCCCAGCGGGCCGGCCGGCACCCGGTCGGCCGGTTCGGCGTGCGCGGCCAGGCCCTGCTCGGTGCGCACCTCTTCCAGGAACTCCGGGCTCAGCCGGTCGTCGACGGGCAGCTCGCCGTTGGTTCCGACGTCCGGCGGGAGTTCCGGTGCGGCCCGCGCGGGCCGGGTGACAGGGTCGATCAGGGCGTCGCCGCTGAGCGCCAGCGCCGGCAGCAGCGCGACCAGCAGGCCGGTCGTCACTGCCGTGAACCGCTCGCCGCGGCCGATCTGGCCATCCGGGCCCAACGCCGTCACCTCCATGCCGGTCTGGCCATGTCGTGCCCGACCTTTCCGGAAGGTGACGGCGTTGTGAACCACCAGAAGCGGTCTGTGCCGCGAACTCCAGGCGACCAGCAGGTTGCGGCGAACGGCTCAGTGCGGCGGCATCCGATCGGATGCCGCCGTGCAACGTCGTTGTCCTATGTAGACATTTGGGTTCAGTCTCGCGGTTGAGTTCATCGAGACTCTTGAACTGATTCGTTCTGCGAAATAAGTTGACCGGCAACGGGTTTCGCGCCGGATTGGTGGCACCACCGTCCATAGTGGCTGCCTATCGGTGCGTTAGCACCCCGCTCTTTGACCGTGTGACGTGCGTCTCGTTCAATCGGCGGTAGTGATCCTCCGGTGCCGCCGTGCGCTCACCGCCCGGCATTCGCACCGCAATCCACTTCCGCCGAAGGGACCACGTGCGCATGTCCGCAAACAGAGTGCATGAAGCCACCCCCGGTACCGCCGCACCACCGGAGTACCGGCCGGTCATGGCCTGGGGCATCACCGGCATGCTGGTGCTGTTCATCGTGGTCAACTGGGCCGACAAGACGGTGTTCGGCATCGCCGCGCAGCCGCTGAAGGAAGACCTGGGCCTGACCTCGGCGCAGATCGGTTTCATCGGCAGCGCCTTCTTCTTCCTGTTCAGCATCACCGGCCTCGCCGTCGGGTTCATCGGCAACCGGGTGCGGACCAAGTGGGTGCTGTTGGCGCTGGCCGCGCTGTGGTCGCTGACGATGGTGCCGGTGCTGGTGTCGGCCAGCGCGGTGACGTTGCTGATCAGCCGCATCGGGCTCGGCGCGGCGGAAGGCCCGGCCGGCGCGATGGCCAACGCCGGGGCGTTCGAGTGGTTCCCGAAGGAGAAGCGCAGCTTCCCGTCGGCGTGGCTGTCCTCCGGCGCTTCCATCGCCAAGATCGCGATCGCCCCGGTGCTGGCGCTGATCGTCGCGGTGTGGGGCTGGCGCGCGGCGTTCCTCGCGCTGGCACTGATCGGCGTGGTGTGGTGCGCGGCCTGGGCGCTGATCGGGCGCGAGGGGCCGTTCTCGCCGCACCGGAGCCAGCTCGCCGCGGCCGAGGACCCCGCGGCGCAGCAGCGGGTGCCGTTCCGCAAGATCGCGTTCTCCGGCACCTTCGTCGGCGGCGTCATCGGCACCTTCACCATGTACGGGATGGTGTCAGTGATCCTCACCTGGCTGCCGTCGTACTTCGAGGTGGGGCTGGGCATCGACCGGCTGCAGGCGGGCGCCATGTTCGGCCTGCCCAGCATTTCGGGCATGACCGCGATGCTGGTGGTGTCGTGGATCAGCGACCGCCGGGTGTCGGCGGGCTCCAGTTCGCGCGTGCAGCGCGGCATCGTGCCCGCGGTGTCGCTGCTGATCGGCGGCGGGCTGCTGGCACTGCTGCCGTACCTCGGCTCGCCGGTGCTGGCCATCTCGGCGGTCGTGCTCGGCTACGGCATCGGCGCCGTGGCACTGCCGCTGGCGAACGCGGCGTTGTCGCAGATCTGCCCGCCGCGCCAGCAGGCCGGCGCGCTGGGCGTGTTCCTGGCGCTGCAGACGTCCTCCGGGCTTGTCGCGCCGGCGCTGACCGGTGTGCTGGTGGATCTGGCCGCCAGCCCGGGCGCGGGATTCGCGCTGGCGTTCCAGGTCTTCGGCCTCGCCGTGATGGTGGGTGGCATCGCGACGTTCCTGCTGGTCAACCCGGACCGGGACGCCGCGCGCATCCTCGGCTGAACCGCGGTCGTGAGCGTTTTGGATCGTCATGGCGCTCCAAAACGCTCACGACCCGGCCGCGCCCATAGTGCTGGCCTATCGATGCGTTCAGGCAAGCATCTTTGACCGTGTGATGGGGCTCTCGTTGAATGGCCGTGCCGGCGGGCTCAATGCGCCGAACCGGGCATTCCAACGAAGGGACGGTCCCGCATGACCGCTGGCAACCTGCAGCGCAGCCCCACCGACGACAGGTCTGCCGCGCCCGCCACCGCCAGCCCGGCCTTCCGGCCGGCGATGGCCTGGACCATCACCGCGATGCTCGTCCTGTTCATGATCGTGAACTGGGCGGACAAGGCGGTGCTGGGCATCGTGGCCCAGCCCCTGAAGACGGAGCTCGGACTCACCAGCGCCGAGATCGGCTTCATCGGCAGCGCCTTCTTCTTCCTCTACAGCATCAGCGGCGTCGCGGTCGGCTTCCTGGCCAACAAGGTCAAGACCAAGTGGGTGCTGCTCGGGCTGGCCGTGCTGTGGTCGGTCACCCAGGTTCCGGTGCTGCTGTCGGCGACCGGCGCGGCGCTGCTGACCAGCCGCATCGCGCTCGGCGCCGCCGAAGGCCCGGCCACCGCGATGGCCAGCGCCGGGGCGTTCGAGTGGTTCCCGAAGGAGAAGCGCAGCCTGCCGGCCGCGTGGCTGAACTCCGGCGCCTCCATCGCCAAGATCGCGGTCGCCCCGCTGCTCACCCTGATCGTGGTGGCCTGGGGCTGGCGCGCGGCGTTCCTGGTCCTCGCGCTGATCGGCGTGGTCTGGTGCGTCGCCTGGTTGCTGATCGGCCGCGAAGGCCCGTACGCGACATCGCGCGGCAAGGCCGCCGCCCAGCGCGACGACGCCGGGCTCCGCGTGCCGTTCCGGCGCATCGCGCTCAGCCGCAGCTTCATCGGCGGCGTGATCGGCACGTTCACCGTCTACGGCATGGTGTCGGTGATCCTGACCTGGCTGCCGTCGTACTTCGAGACCGGGCTCGGGTTCAGCCGGGTGGAGGCGGGCAGCATGTTCGGTCTGCCCAGCATCACCGGCATGATCGGCATGATCGGGGCCGGCTGGCTCACCGACCGGATGATCTCGCGGGGCGCGAGCCCCCGCGTGCAGCGCGGCCTGATCCCGGCCGTGTCGCTGCTGATCGGCGGCGGCCTGCTGGCGCTGCTGCCCTACATCGGCGGCGCGTGGGCCGCGGTGGCGGTGGTCGTCGTGGCCTACGGGTTCATGGTCGTCTCGCTGCCGGTGATGAACGCCGTCGTGTCGCAGATCAGCCCGACCCGGCAGCAGCCCGGTGCACTGGGCTTCTTCCTCGCGCTGCAGACGCTTTCCGGGCTGTTCGCGCCCGCGCTGACCGGCGCGCTCGTCGACGCCGCACCGACTCCGGGCGCCGGATACGCCCAGGCGTTCCAGATCTTCGGGCTGGCCGTGGTCGTCGGCGGGATCGCGATGGCGCTCATGGTCGACCCGGAGCGCGACGCCCGCCGGATCCTCGGCTGAGTTCCGCGGTTCCCGCCGGTCACCGGCCGTGAGTGTTTTGGACCGGCGTCGGATCCGGCTGGAGGTCGCGCTCGAAATCGATGACCCGCACCTGCCGT
>NZ_JBFAKG010000067.1:0-51572 GCF_040655595.1 Saccharopolyspora sp. NPDC050389 | reverse complement strand
CAGCGGATCCGAGCCGAGGGACATGGCGTGGACGGCGCCCTCGCTGTGGCCGACCACGCCGATGGCGTCTTGGGGTGCTATCGCGACCCAAAACACTCACGGCCCCGTGATCAGCGAAAACGGGCGATAATCCGCCAAATTTCAAGGAGGTAGGCATGTCCCTCGCGGTCGGCGAGCTGGGAGTGTTCAACATCGCGCGGACCGATCCGGGCCGTTCAGCCGTGATCGACGTGACCGGGCGCGAGGTGAGCTTCGCGGAGCTCGCCGAGCGCGCGAACCAGCTCTCGCACGCGCTGCGCGCGATGGGACTGCGGCCCGGCGACTGCGTCGGCGCACTGGTCCACAATGGACTGCAGTATTTCGAGCTGCGGCTGGCGACCTGGCAGTCCGGGCTGTACTTCACGCCGATCAACCACCACCTGGCGGCGGCGGAGATCGGCTACATCGCGGAGAACAGCGAGGCCAAGCTGGTCGTGGTGGACGCCTCGCTGGCCGAGCTGTGCGGCCCGGCGATGGACGCCGCCGGAGTGCCGGCGGAGCTGCGGTTCGCCGTCGGCGGTTCGCCGGGCTGGCGGGACTACGAGGAGCTGTTCGACGGGCGGCCGCGGACCGCTCCAGACGAGCGGACCGCCGGCGAGGTCATGCTCTACACCTCCGGCACCACCGGGCGCCCGAAGGGCGTGCGGCGTCCGCTGACCGGCCGTCCGCCGTCCGTCTCGCAGTACCACCTCGATTTCATGGGACGGCTCGACATCGAGCCCGGCGCGGGCGTGCACCTCGTGCTCTCGCCGCTCTACCACGCCGCGCCCGGCACTTTCGCGTTCACCGGGCTGAACTTCGGGCACACCGTGGTGCTCAGCGAACGGGCGAAGCCGGAACAGGTCCTGCAACTCATCGACGAGCACCGGGTGACGGCGACGTTCACGGTGCCGACGGTGCTGCACCGGCTGCTGCGGCTGCCCGCGGAGGTGCGCGACCGCTACGAAACGTCGAGCCTGCGCAGCGTCGTCCACGCCGGGGCGCCGTGCCCGGTCGACGTCAAGACCCGCTGCATCGAATGGCTGGGCCCGGTGCTGACCGAGTTCTACGGCGCCACCGAGGGATCCGCCACGGCGGTGCGGTCGGCGGAATGGCTGAGCAAGCCGGGTACCGTCGGTTTCCCGTTGCCCGGCGCCGAGATCCACGTCCTGGACGAGCAGGACGAGCCGCTGCCCGCCGGGGAGATCGGCACCGTGTACTTCCGCAGCGGGATCTCCGGCATCGAGTACTTCAAGGACCCGGAGAAGACCGCCACCGCCCGCCACGGCGACCTCATCACCGTCGGCGACGTCGGCTACGTCGACGCCGACGGCTGGCTGTTCCTGTGCGACCGGCGCACCGACCTGATCCTCTCCGGCGGCGTCAACATCTATCCGGCCGAGGTCGAGGCGGCGCTGCTCGCGCATCCCGAGGTGGCCGACGTGGCCGTGATCGGGATCCCCGACGAGGAATGGGGCCAGTCGGTGCTGGCCATCGTGCAGCCGGCGCCGGAGGCGGCCGACGGCCTGGCCGAGCGGCTTGCGGCGCACTGCCGCGAGCGGCTGGCCGGGTTCAAGGTGCCGCGCCGCATCGACCTCAGCCCGCAGCTGCCCCGTACCGACACCGGCAAGCTGCTGCGCCGCGAGCTCCGTGCCCCGTACTGGGGTGCATAGGCGCGGCCTATCCGAACGTTCCACGCCCGATCTTTGCGTCCGCCCGGCTCTGGTGGTTCATTCGGAACCAGGGAACCGGCCGGGTGCGCCCGCTTGCCAGACAGGAGAAACGCATGAGGGACGCTGTCATCGTCGAGGCCGTTCGCACGCCGGTGGGCAAGCGCAATGGCGCGCTCGCCGGGATCCACCCGGCCGACCTGTCCGCGCACGTGCTGCGCGCGCTGGTGGAGCGCGCCGGGATCGAGCCCGGCGACGTGGACGACGTGGTGTGGGGTTGCGTCAGCCAGGCCGGCGAGCAGGCCGGCAACATCGCGCGCACCGCGGTGCTGGCCGCGGGATGGCCCGAGTCGGTGCCCGCGACGTCGGTCGACCGGCAGTGCGGATCGAGCCAGCAGGCGGTGCACGCCGCGGCCGCGGGCGTCATCGCCGGGTACTACGACATCGCCGTCGCCGGCGGCGTCGAGTCGATGAGCCGGGTGCCGATGGGCTTCGCGCGGCAGGGCGTGGAGAAGCCGATGGCGCAGTCGGTGCTCGACCGCTACGGCGTCAAGGGCTTCAACCAGGGCATCGGCGCCGAGATGGTCGCCGAGAAGTGGGGCTTCTCCCGGCAACAGCTCGACGAGTTCTCGCTGTCCTCGCACGCCAAGGCGGCAGCGGCCGTCGACGCCGGCGCGCTGGACGGCCAGCTGGCGAAGCTGCCGGGCGTGCTGGAGTCCGACGAGGGCATCCGCCGCGGCGGAACCGTGGAGACGCTGGGCAAGCTGAAGACCGTGTTCCGCGAGGACGGCGTCATCCACGCCGGGAACTCCTCGCAGATCTCCGACGGCACCGGCGCGCTGCTGATCACCACCAGCGAGATCGCCAAGGAGCGCGGACTGAAGCCGATCGCGCGGGTGCACACCGCGGTGCTGGCCGGCGACGACCCGGTGATGATGCTGTCCGCCCCGTGGCCGGCGACCCACAAGGCCCTGCGCAAGGCCGGGCTGGGCATCGACGACATCGGCGCCTTCGAGGTCAACGAGGCGTTCGCCCCGGTGCCGCTGGCGTGGCTCGCCGAGACCGGCGCGGACGCGGCCCGGCTCAACCCGCTGGGCGGCGCGATCGCCGTCGGCCACCCGCTGGGCGGCTCCGGCGCGGTCCTGATGACCCGCCTCGTCCACCACATGCGGGACAACGGAATCCGCTACGGCCTGCAGACCATGTGCGAAGGCGGCGGCATGGCCAACGCCACCATCCTGGAACTGCTCTGACGACGAGATCCGACGAGGCTGCCGCTCGTGAGTGCTCATGCCGGTAAGAACCGGAACCTTCACTCACGAGCGTTCGCTGCCGCTCGTGAGTGGTCGTTCCGGTAAGAACCGGAACCACCACTCACGACCCAACATGAGCCGTGTCCGAATTTCCTTCGGACACAAGAAGATTCTGGAGGAGGGCGGATGCGCAGCACCGCTTACAACGCGGAACACGAGGCGTTCCGCGAGGTCGTCCGGGAATTCCTGGCCAAGGAGGTCGTGCCGTACTTCGCCGACTGGGAGAAGGCCGGGCTGGTGCCCAGGGACCTGTTCAACAAGGCCGGCGAGATCGGCATGCTCGGCCTGCAGGTGCCGGAGGAATACGGCGGCGGGGGCACGAGCAGCTTCAAGTTCAACGCGGTCATCACCGAGGAGACCGCCCGCGCCGGGGTTTCGCTGGGCGGGTTCTCGGTGCACGCCAACGTGGTCGTGCCGTACTTCATCTCCATCTGCGACGAGGAGCAGAAGAAGCGCTGGCTGCCCGGGCTGGCGAATGGCGAGCTGATGAGCGCCATCGCGATGACCGAGCCGGGCACCGGATCGGACCTGGCGGGCATGGCGACCACCGCCACCCGCGAGGGCGAGTACTACATGCTCAACGGCGCCAAGACGTTCATCACCGGCGGGCACAACGCCGACCTGGTGATCGTGGTGGCCCGCACCGGGCACGGCGAGAACCGCCGGGACGGGCTGTCGCTGCTGGTCGTCGAGCGGGACATGGCCGGGTTCAGCCGCGGCCGCAACCTCGACAAGCTCGGGCTGAAGGCACAGGACACCGCGGAGCTGTTCTTCGACGACGTGCGGGTGCCGGCGGCGAACCTGCTCGGCGAGGAAGGCCGGGCGTTCGAGTACCTGAGCGCGAACCTGCCGCAGGAGCGGCTGGGCATCGCGGTGGCCGGGCAGGCCGCGGCAGAGGCGGCGCTGCGCACCACCCTGGCGTACGTGCGGGAGCGCAAGGTCTTCGGCAAGCCGGTGGCCAGCTTCCAGAACAGCAAGTTCGAGCTAGCCGGGTGCGAGGTGGAGATCGAGGCCGGGCGGGCGATGCTGGAGCGCGCGCTGGACGAGCACGACGTCGGCGAGCTCAGCGCGGCGGACGCGGCGAAGGTCAAGGTGTACTGCACGGAACTGCAGTCCAGGGTGATCGACCGCTGCCTGCAGCTGCACGGCGGCTACGGCTACATGCTGGAGTACCCGATCGCCCGGATGTACGCGGACGCGCGGGTGACCCGCATCTTCGGCGGCACCACCGAGGTGATGAAGACGATCATCGCCAAGTCGCTGGGGCTGTGAAGCCGGGCGCCGATCAATTCGCTGGACGCCGGACGGCTCGCTTCGGGATCATCCGGCGGTGACGGATCGAACCGATCGGCGCAAGCCGCTTCCCACCGGCCAGCAGCGCGTGCGTTTCGTCGAGCTCGCGGGCAGGTCGATGTCGGCGTTGCTGGCCGGGGACCTGCCCGCAGCCGGCGTCGCGCTGTCCGAGTACTTCGTGACGGACCGGGCGCGGTGGCTCTGGCGGATGCGGCTCGACCAGATGGCGGCGGATCCGGCCCAGGCGCGCTGGATGGTGCGATTCGCGGTGGTCGGGGCGGACGGCTCGGTCGTCGGGCACTGCGGGTTCCACGGGCCGCCGGATGCGGCGGGCATGGTGGAGATCGGCTATTCGGTGGCGCCGGAGTTCCGGCGCCGGGGATACGCGCGAGCCATGCTGGTCGAGCTGCTGCGCCGGGCGGCCGCCGATCCGGCGGTCGAGACGGTGCGGGCGACGATCGGCCCGGACAACGCGGCTTCGCTGGCGACGATCGCCGGATTCGGCTTCGCCGAGGTCGGCGAGCAGTGGGACGACGAGGACGGCCTGGAGATCATCTTCGAGGTGCCCGCCGACCCGAGCGTGTTCGCGGCCGACTGAGCAGGCGAAACAGGGTCGGTGTCGAGCTGTAGTGGTCCGGGACACACCTCGGTGTTCACGTCGCATTAACAATTAAGCTGCCCGGGTGGAACTGCACCAGGTGGAGTACTTCCTGGCGGTCGTCGATCACAAGGGCATCAATGCCGCGGCGAGCGCCCTGCAACTGGCGCAACCCACCGTCTCGCAGGCGATCCGCGGGCTGGAGCGCGAACTCGGGGTGGACCTGTTCCACCGCATCGGTCGCGGCATGGTGCTGACCTCGGCGGGGCAGGCGTTCGTCGGGCCGGCGCGGCAGATCCTGCGTGACGTCGTGGCCGCCGAGGCGACCATGGTCGACGCCGCTGGGCTGCCGCGCGGCCGGCTCGACATCCACGTGGCCGCCCCGCTGGCGGTGCACCCGGTCGCGCAGCTGGTCGGCCGGTTCCGGAAGCGCTATCCGAACGTCTCGCTGCGGTTGGCCGACCTCCGCGACGAGGAAGGCGTGGTGGCGCTGATCCGCGAGGGCCACTGCGAGATCGTGTTCACCAACCTCCCGGTCCACTCCTCGGATCTGCAGGTGGAGGAGCTCGGCGAGCACGAGTACTGGCTGGTGTTCCCGCCCGGCACCGCGGTGCCGGAGCGCGATCCGCTGCCGCTGACCGAACTGCCGGACCTGCCGCTGGTGATCGTGCCCAAGAGCACTGGCCGCACTGCCATCGAGAAGGCCCTCAGCGCGGCGCGGAAGCGCACCCGGCCATCGGCGATCGTGCAGCACCGCGAGTCCATGCTGCCGTTCGTGCTGGCGGGTGTCGGCGGCACGATCCTGGCGCGGCCGCTGGCGGAGCAGGCCGCGGCGCGCGGCGCGCTGGTGCGCGCGATCGACCCACCGATCAGCCTCCCGTACGGGGTGCTCTACGACCCGGCGGTGCTGTCGCCGGCCGGGCGGGCGCTCCTCCGGATGGCCCGAACCCCGCGCTGATCGCACGGCATCGGATCGGCGTTTCGGCAGGCCATGACCCGTGCGCGTTTTGTGCTGCTATAGCGACACAAAACACTCACGGTTGCTGACCAGCGGAAACGTCGATCCCCGCGATTTCCAGGAACGCCTCGGCCGCCGGGGACAGCGGTCCCGGGCGGTGCACGAATCCGACGCTGCGCCAGGTCTCCGGCGCGGTGGAGCGCAGCACCACGCCTTCGAGTTCCGTTTCGGCGAGGTGGCGCGGGAGGAACGTGGCACCGGCGCCGTGCGTCACCAGGTCCCACACCGCTTGCCGGTTCGCGCATTCCACCGCCACCGCCTGCACCGCCGGATCCAGGACGTCGTCGACGATGGTGCGGGTGGTGCTGTCGGTGAACTCCAGGACCAGCGGGATGCCGGCGACCGCCTCCAGCGGCACCGGGTCGGGCAGCCGGTCGGCGAGCTCCGGCGGCAGCACCAGCACGACCTCCTGGGTGCACAGCTCGCGGGACCGCAGCGACGAGTTCTGCGGCGGCAGCTTGGTGAGGCCGAGCTCGGCGTTGCCGCGCCGCACCTCGTCGACGACGCGGGCGGATCCGCCGGGGTCGATGACGTTGAGCAGGACTCCGGGATAGCGCCGCTGGAACTCGCCGGCCAGCTCCGGCAGCGGGTGCGCGGCCAGCGTCGCCAGGGCCGCGATGTCCAGCTGCCCGCTGCCCATCGCGCGCACGTCGTGCACGGCGCTGCGCGCCCGGTCGACGTCCCGGAGGATGCGGCGGGCCGGTTCGACGAACGCCTCTCCGTCGGGGCTGAGCACCAGCTGGCGGCCGGTGCGGTGGAACAGCTGAACCCCGAGCTGTCGCTCCAGGCTCCGGATCGCCTGCGACAACGACGGCTGCGCGATGTAGAGGGCCTGCGCAGCCTTGGTGACGCTGCCGTGGTCGATGACCGCCACGAAGTACTCGACCAACCGCAGATCCATCACCGCAGGATAGGCG
The DNA here is from genome assembly GCF_040655595.1 of Saccharopolyspora sp. NPDC050389. Classification (NCBI taxonomy): domain Bacteria; kingdom Bacillati; phylum Actinomycetota; class Actinomycetes; order Pseudonocardiales; family Pseudonocardiaceae; genus Saccharopolyspora; species Saccharopolyspora sp. NPDC050389. The sequence goes on along the minus strand of NZ_JBFAKG010000067.1, from coordinate 44,745 downwards.
GTTCTCGGGTCGTTCTGCGTCGCGGCGCGGGTGGCGGAACCTCAGAAGCCTTCTCGGTCCGGGATCCCCGACTTGTGTATGACCAATGCGCGGCGCTGGGGCTGTCCTCCGAGAAAGACTCCTGAGAACCCGCGGCGGTGCGGGTTGCGTGCGTGGTGAAAAAGACGTGCGGACGGGGTGCTATTGGTCGTGGCTATGGGTCTGTGCGGCGCTGGATCTGCGTCAGACCGGACGGTCGGTCTGGACTGCCGGTGGCGGGCGGGTAAAACTGGAAGCCGCTCATTGCCTGCAACCGGAGGAGACAGCGTGGGTGACAGCGTCCTGACCGAGATCGCCGATGGCGTCGCCGTGATCACGATCGACCGGCCCGAAGCTCGCAACGCGGTGAACCGCACCGTGGCCGAGGGGCTGGCCGCCGCGATCGACGAGCTCGAAGAGCGGTCGGACGCGGTGATCGGCATCCTCACCGGCGCCGGCGGCACCTTCTGCGCGGGCATGGACCTCAAGGCCTTCACCCGCGGCGAGCGGCCGTCGATCCCCGGCCGCGGCTTCGGCGGGGTCACCGAACGCCCGCCGTCGAAGCCGCTGATCGCCGCCGTCGAGGGCTGGGCCCTGGCCGGCGGCTGCGAGCTGGCGCTGGCCTGCGACCTGATCGTCGCCTCCCGCGAGGCGAAGTTCGGCCTGCCCGAGGTCAAGCGCGGCCTGGTCGCGGCCGCGGGCGGCCTGCTGCGGCTGCCGAAGACGCTGCCGTACCAGCTGGCCATGCAGGTCGCGCTGACCGGCGACCCGCTGACCGCCGAGGTCGCCCACGCGCACGGCCTGGTCAACGAGCTCACCGAGCCCGGCGGCGCGCTGGCCGGGGCGAAGGCGCTGGCCGCCCGGGTGGCCGCCAACGGGCCACTGGCCGTCCGCGCCACCAAGCAGATCGTGGCCGGGGCGGTCCGCTGGACCGACGCGGAGGCCTTCGCCAACCAGGCCGAGATCACCGCGCCGGTGTTCAAATCCGCGGATGCCCAGGAAGGCGCGCTTGCATTCGCCGAGAAGCGCGCGCCGGTTTGGCGAGGTGAGTGAGCGCCTTGTCGCACGACGCCGAATCCGACCTGCGCGAGCGCCGTCGAGCGGTGCGCGAGCTCGGTGCCGCCCTGCGCGAGCTGACCGACGCCGCGGTGTCGACGGAGGTCGACACCGAGACGCTGGTCGAGGCCGCGGAGCAGATCCGCGCTCTGGTGCCCGCTCTGGCCGCAGCGCGCCGGGACCGCGGCCAACTAGCCACTGTGGACGATGGAAGGCGGCCCCGGCGGATGTACAGCCCGGCGGCCGGGCCGGGCAATCCGATCGCGCCGCCGATGCGGGTGGAGATCGTCGACGGCATCGCGATCGGCACCTGCGAACTCGGCCTGGCCTACGAGGGCCCGCCCAGCTACGTGCACGGTGGCATCAGCGCGATGCTGCTGGACCAGATCCTCGGGCACGCGCACGCCGCGAACGGCAAGCCCGGCATGACCGTGAAGCTGGCGCTGCGCTACCGGCGGCCGGTGCCGCTGAAGGCGCCGCTGCGCATCGTCGGCCGCGTGGTCCAGCTCGACGGGCGGTGGACGCATTCGGTCGCCACGATCAGCACCGCCGACGATCCCGACACCGTGCTGGTGGAAGCCGAAGGCACCTTCGTGGTGCCCAACGCCGAGCAGAACAAGCGTCTGTTCGGGGAGCTGGAGCGCATCGTGTGACCGTCGCGAATTGGTTAGATTCAAGGAGAAGTCGGTTTTCTTGCCCGGTTCGATCAAAACTGGAGAGATCGAGTAGGCTGCCAGGGTCGGGATGTTCCCGGTAACGGCCCGTTCAGGACCCAGGGATCACACGTATCGGCTTGTGCTGGTGCGTCACCGTTCGTGCGGGGTTCTCTGGGAAGGGAATGGAACGTAGTCATCGCCGCAGGTTGCGGAACGATGGCCGATCGGCTGAGACTGCCCAGCCTGGACTCCAGCCGTGCACTGGTGGTGCGGCGGAGAGCGAAGTGTCCTACTCGAACAAGTATGAAACGAGTAGGAAGCAGGAGCCGCATGTACCCAGGAATGCATGCCGCCGCGAACCCCGACAAGCCGGCCCTGATCATGGCCGGATCGGGGGAGCGGTTGACCTATCGCGAGCTCGACGACCGATCCCTGCGGCTGGCGAACCTGCTGCGCGCCGCCGGGCTGACCAAGGGCGACGTGGTCGCGCTGCTCACCGACAACTCGGTCCACGCCTACGAGGTCTACTGGGCGGCGGTGCGTTCCGGGATGTACGTGTGCGCGGTCAACAACCACCTGCAAGCCGACGAAATCGCATACGTGGTCAACGATTCCGGCGCCAGCGCGCTGGTGGTGTCGGCCGCGTTGGGCGAGCTCGCGGACGACGTCGCGGGCCAGGTTCCCGGCGTGCGCGTGCGGATGGCCTACGGCGGCTCGGTGCGCGGCTACGAGGACTACGAGAAGGCCCTGGCCGCCGCGTCCGACGAAGTGCCCGCGGTGCAGCCGCGCGGCGCGGATCTGCTGTACTCCTCCGGAACCACCGGGCGCCCCAAGGGAATCAAGCCGAACCTGCCGGACCGGCAGGTGGACGAGCCCGGCGACACGCTCGTCGAGCTCCTGCGCAACGTGTACGGATTCGACGAGGACGCCGTCTACCTCTCGCCTGCGCCGGTGTACCACGCGGCGCCGCTGCGGTACTGCGCTTCGGTGCACGCGCTCGGCGGAACGGTCGTGATGATGGAGCGTTTCGACGCCGAAGGCGCGCTGCGGGCCATCGAGCGCTACGGCGTCACGCACAGCCAGTGGGTGCCGACCATGTTCGTCCGGATGCTCAAGCTCGATCCGGAGGTCCGGCGGCGCTACGACCTCTCCAGCCACCGGGTTGCGGTGCACGCCGCCGCGCCGTGCCCGGTCGACGTCAAGCGGCAGATGATCGACTGGTGGGGCCCGATCCTGATCGAGTACTACGCCTCCACCGAGGGCATCGGCATGACGATGATCGATTCTTCGCGGTGGCTGGAAAAACCCGGCTCGGTGGGCGTCGCGGTGCTCGGCGAGGTCCGGATCTGCGACGACGACGGCCGGCTGCTGCCGCCCGGCGAGGTCGGCGGCATCTACTTCCAGCGGGACGAGATCACCTTCGAATACCTGGGAGACCGGGAGAAGACCCGGTCGGTGAAGCACGCCGAGCACGAGAACTGGGCCACCATGGGCGATCTCGGCTACCTCGACGAGGACGGCTACCTGTTCCTCACCGACCGCAAGGCGTTCATGATCATCTCCGGTGGGGTGAACATCTACCCGCAGGAGGTGGAGAACGTGCTGGCGCTGCACCCGGCCATCCTCGACGTCGCGGTGTTCGGGGTGCCCGACGAGGAGATGGGCGAGTCGGTCAAGGCGGTGGTGCAGCCGGCGCCGGGCGCGGAGCCCGGGCCGGAGCTGGAGCGGGAGATCCTCGCCTACGCGCGGGAGCGGGTGGCGCACTACAAGGCGCCGCGCAGCGTGGACTTCCTCGACGAGCTGCCGCGAACACCGACCGGGAAGCTGGTCAAGGGAAAGCTCAAGGCGCGCTACGCGCGTCCGTGACGCAACGACGAAAGGGATTGTCGTGGAACGACGTTGGGGCATCACGGTCCCGTTGCAGGGGCTGCCGCTGGCCGACCAGCGGGAGCTGATCGCCGAACTGCCGGACCTGGGCTACACCGATGTGTGGTCGGCGGAGGCGAACGCCACCGACGCGTTCACCCCGTTGGCGCTGGCCAGCGTGTGGGCGCCGCAGCTGCGGCTGGGCACCGCGATCGTCCCGGTCTACACCCGCGGCCCGGCGACGCTGGCGATGAGCGCGGCGACGCTGGCGGCGGCCGCGCCGGGCCGGTTCGCGCTGGGCATCGGCACGTCGTCGAACGTGATCGTGCAGCGCTGGAACGGCATTCCGTTCGACGAGCCCTACAAGCGGGTGCGCGACACGGTGCGGTTCCTGCGCAAGGCGCTGCGCGGCGAGAAGGTCACCGAGAACTACGACACCTTCCAGGTGCAGGGCTTCACCGCGGGTGTCGTCGCCGATCCGCCGCCGCCGTTGCTGGTCGCCGCGCTGCGGCCGGGCATGCTGCGGCTGGCGGGCCGGGAGGCCGACGGGGCGATCATCAACTGGCTGTCCGCCGAGGACGTGCGCACCGTGGTCCCGCACGTGCACGAGGGCGGGGCGGACAAGGAGATCGTGGCGCGGATCTTCGTCATGCCGGACACCGACGCCGACACGGCGCGCGGCGTGGCCCGGCGGCAGATCGCGGCGTACATGAACGTGCCGGTCTACCGGGCGTTCCACGAGTGGCTGGGGCGCGAGGAGCTCAAGCCGATGTGGCAGGCGTGGGAGTCGGGAGACCGGAAGGCGGCGCTGACGGCGATCCCGGACAGCGTGGTCGACGACCTGGTCGTCCACGGCCCGGCGGCGTACTGCCGGGAGCGCGTCCAGCAGTACATGGCCAACGGAGTCACGACCCCGGCGATCGCCCTGATGACCCAGGGCGACCCCACCGCGGCGGTCCGCTCCCTGGGCCTGAAGTAGTCGGGCCGATTTGAATGGAAATCGGTCCGCCGATTTCCATTCAGCCCCTTTCGGCCTCGCACGGCATATCCGTGGTGGTGTCGTGAGTGCCGGTGGCCGCTGTGACGACCATGGGCACTCACGACAGGTCGGTGGCGGCGCTCCGCCATCGGTCCCGGTTCATTGACGTTTACCCTGTTCGGGTGTGTACTGAACGTGCGGTCAAGCGATTGGAAGGATCGGGAAACCGCAGGGGCGATGGCACGACAGCCCCGAGGGAACGCATGGTCCAACGTAAAGGACATTCGTAGTCCTGAGCCCCATGGTGAGGGGTAAAGTGGAGTTCAGAAGTACGAAAGACGCTCGTTTGACTCGGGCAGCGTTCAGTTGAGGGCCTCCGCAGGTGCGGGGGCCCTCAATTTGTGCGGGGGCCGTCGCACGGCGCTCGCTCGACCGCGCCGGAGGAGGACGTCCCTCCTGGCAGGCGGAGGCAGAAGCAGGCGCCTCCGGCGTCGTTGGGCTCGTACCAGGCGTCGCCGCCGATCGCCCGGGTGAGGCTTCGGACGATCCACAGGCCGAGCCCGGTGCCTTCGCTCTCCCGCTGGGCGCGCGCCTCGCGGCTGAAGCGTTCGAACAAGCGGGGCACGAACGCGCCCGGAACACCCGGCCCGTGGTCGCACACCCGGATCTCGGCCCACCCGGACTGCTCGGTGGCCCGCACCTCGATCGGTGGGCTTCCGTAGGCGAAGGCGTTCTCCAGGTAGTTGGTGAGCATTTCGGAAAGCTCCTGCCGGTCGACGAAGACCTCCAGCTCGGGGGCGCACGACAGGCTCACCTCCTGGGCTTTCTCGGCGAGTTCGGCAAGTCTTTCCAGCAGTGCTTCGAGCACGCGCACGGGTTGCGAGGGCGCCCGGGTGCCCTCGGCGTCGATCCTGGAGGCGACGAGGAGCTTGTTCATGAGGGCCTGGAGGAGGTCGACGCGAGCGGCGATCTGGTCGATGATCTCGACGGCCTGTTCCTCGCTGAGCGCGGCGCGCCGGTCGCGCAGTTGGTGCACGAGCAGTTTGATCGCGGCGACGGGCGTGCGGAGCTCGTGGGCGGCCACGGCGACCACGGTGGTCTGGTGTTCCAGCGCGACTTCCAGGTTCTGTTCGGCTTGTTTTCGCCGGGTGACGTCGCGGAGCGCGGCGACGTAGATGTGCTCTCCGTGCAAGGTCGTGCCGGTGACCCGCATCTCGACCACGCGGGCGGAACCGTCGGGTCGGATCAGGTCGATCTCGCTGGTTTGGTGGACGACCGTCGGGGAACCGAACGCGCTGCCCACGAGATCACCGGTGGGTCGGGCGAAGAGCGCCTCGGCGGCCGGATTGGCGAGGCGGATGATCCCCTGTTCGTCGACGGCGACGATTCCGTCCGCCGACGCCTCCACCATGACCTGGTTCGCGCCGTCGCGGAACCTGGAGCCGGTGGCTCGCCCGGGCCCGGTGTTCGCCGCCGAACGCTCGTCGGAGCGAGGATCATCCATCGGTCGTCGGTCCCTGTGATCGCTCGGGCGCTGTCGTCCACTGCGGACCCTCGACGAGGGGATTCGCGGCGAGGATGTGGGAGAAACCGCGCAGGCGTTCGCCGATGTGCATGCCGGTGCCGTCGATCGTGACCTGGCGGATGCTGTGGTCGTGCGCGGTTCCCCGGGCCTGCACGACGGCGATGGCCCGCTGGATCTCGCCGGCGTGTTCGAAGTCGTGGAGCAGGATCGTGACATCGGCGAGACTGGCGATCTCCACCGCCCCGGCGGAGGCGAGCGACGACGTGAGGTGGACACCGGTCGCCGAAGTGAGCAGCGCGGTGATCTCGCGGGGCCGCAGCACCGCACCCAGCGAGATGAGGAAGTCCAGCAGCGCCCGTGGTGTGGCCACGCGTTCCAGCGCGGACAGCGTGTCGATGACCATCCGGTCCGGGGCGAATTCCACCACGCTGCGCCTGAGCCGGATGAAGTGGTCTTCCAGCGAAGCCACCTCCGGGTACTCCGACACGATCCGGAGCCTCCCGGTCGCTTCCATGGCGTCGAGATCGAGTCCCCAGCCCACGGCGTTGCGGCCGAGTTGCTCGCGGGTCTCGTCGAAGGTGTAGAACAGGCAGCGCTCTCCCGCGGTGAGCGCGGCGGCCGCGAAGCACAGGCAGGTCAACGTCTTGCCCGCACCGGTGGACCCGCTGAGCAGGGCGATCGCGTCCCGGTAGAGACCACCACCGCACATCTCGTCCAGCTCGGCGATGCCGGTGGAGACGCGGTCCTGCGACGCGCGCTCGCGCGACGCGAGGAAGGCGAGGGGCATGACGACGATCCCGTCCTGCGGGTCGATGGCGAACAGCCATTCCCCGGTGCGGTGCGAGGCACCCCGGAACTTGACGATCTCGATGGTCCGGCGTCGCCTCTCCTGCTGGAGGACGTTGCGCAAGACGATCACGTTGTTGAGCACGAATTCCTCGATGCCGTACCAGGACACGCCGTTGTGCTCGGCGGCCCGCTCCGCGGTGAGCACCGACGTGACTCCGAGGGCTTCGAGGGCGGAGGCGATCCGGAACAACTCGCTGCGCACGTTGCCGATGTCGTTGAAGCGGTTGAAGATCGCGCCGAGGGAGTCGAGCGAGACGCGCCTGGCGCCGATCCGGCGGGCCACGTGCTCGATGCGGGCCACCAGCGCGCTGAAGTCGTAGTTCCCGATGGTCGAGGTCTCGCCGACGTCGGCCGCCGCGTCGACGAAGGCCCACTTCCCGTCGGCCTCCCACTGCTGGACGGGAAACCCCAGCGAAGCGGCGTTGCGGCGAATGTCGGTCGGTGTCTCCTCGAAGGTGACGAACACCCCGGCCTCGTCGAAACCGCGGATGCCGCGGGCGAGGAACTCGACGGCGAACAGCGTCTTCCCGCTGCCGGTCGTGCCGGTCACGAGCGTGGACCGTCCAGCGGGAAGACCACCCAGCGCGACCTGGTCGAAGCCGCTGATACCGGTGGGTATCCGCTCGATCTCGTTGCGACCGGCCATGGTCACCGCCTCTCCGAGGGCGACGCGCCCGGGACCGGGAGGCCGAGGGCCGCGGCGGTGCGGCCGTGATCGGACAGATCCCCGATGACCCGCCGTTGTGGCAGCGGCGCGAGCCTGACCACCGTGGGCGTGGCCAGGATTCGTTCCTCCGACGCCGCGTCGGGGCGTTCGGCGGCGTCGATGACCTCGAGTTCGTAGCGTCCCGGGATCATGGATTCGCACAGCGAGCGCAGGTTCGTCAGCGCGGCCTGGGACCGCTCCGTCTGTCCCGCCACGTACAACCTGAACGAGTACACAGCCACCTGAGCAAGCACTTCCGCCCCACACCGGGACCGGCCCGCAACGGGGCGCGGTCGTGGTACTGGCCTACTGCACCCCCGTTTGTAACCCGGGATCGCCCAACTTGCCCGCCCACGTGCGTGGAGGTGCGGCTCCGGCGACTGCCGCGGCGGTCAGCTCAGGGCGGAGGCCGCTCGGCCGAGGCCGTCGTCGAGGTGGGCCGAGTCGTTGAAGCGGCGGACTATCCAGCGGTCTTCGGTGACCACGATCTGCGAGATCGAGCCGTTGTTCGCGCCCAGGAACGCCAACGGCCGGGAGCCGCTGGCCATGGCGATCACCTGGCCGATGACGCCGCCGTGGGTGAACACCGCGACGCGCTGGTCCGGGTGCGCGGCCGCGAGGCGTTCGATCGCCTCGCGCACCCGGGTGGTCAGCGCCTCGGTGGATTCCGCGCCCGGGATGACGTCCCAGCGCTGCTCGGCGTGCATCTTCTGGATCACCGGGTCGTTCTGCGCGACCTTCTGCCGGAACAGCCCGCCTTCCCAGGCGCCCAGGTGCACCTCGCGCAGGCCGGGCTCGATCCTCGGCGTCAGGTCGAGGCGGGCGGCCAGCGGCGCCGCGGTCTGCGCGGTTCGCTGCAGCGTGGTCACGTAGATCGCGTCGAGGTCTTCGCCGGCCAGGCGTTGCGCGACCCGCTCGGCGTGTTCCCGGCCCGCCGGTGCCAGCTCCGGGTCGCCCTGGCCGTCGACCAGCCGGAACGGCCGGTCCGGTCGCGCCGGCTCGGATTCGCCGTGCCGGATCAGCAGGACATCGGTGGATCCGGCCGGTGCCGAGAACCGCGCCTGCCGGTACTCCACTTCGGACATGCTCACTCGCTTTCTCCGCCGCGCAGCAGGAAGTCGGCCGGATCGGGCCGCTTCGTGCGCTTCCAGTACTCCATCAGCGAGAACGGCCAGTTCTGCGCCACCCGGCCGTGCTCGTTCTTGTACCAGCTGTGCACTGTGGACTTTCCCCAGCTCATCAGCAGGTTGGCGCGGTCGACGTCGGCGTTGAACTCGTCGTGCACCTCCTCGCGGCATTCGAGCGCGGCCGAGCCGCGCTCCAGCAGCAGCCGCAGGCAGCCGACGATGTAGTTCACCGCGCACTCGGAGAAGAAGATGATGCTGCCGTTGACCACGATGTTGGTGTTCGGCCCGTAGATCACGAAGAAGTTCGGGAATCCCGGCACCGTGATCCCCAGGTAGGCGCGCGCGTCGCCGTCCCACCGGCGGTGCAGGTCGACGCCGTCGCGGCCGGTGACCCGCATCGGCGTCAGGAAGTTCGACGCCTGGAAGCCGGTGGCCAGGATCAGCACGTCGGCGTCGTGCTGTTGCCCGTCGGCGGTGCGCACGCCCGTCGCGGTCACCTCCTGGATCGGCTCGGTCACCAGGTGCACGTTCTCCCGCTGCAGCGTCGCGGGCCAGGTGCCGTTGTCGCGCAGCATCCGCTTCGCCGCCGGCGGGTACTGCGGGGTGATCTTGCGGACCAGTTCGGGATCGTCGGGCAGGGCCATTTCGAGGTATGCGACCAGGAGTTGCCGGAGTTCCTCGTTGCGCGCGGACACCGAGCGCGGATCGCCGGTCCAGTCCGGGTCGACCTCGACGGCCGGGAGGACGCCCTCCGCGGAGCGGCAGAACAGCCAGAACCGGTACCACTGGGAGTGATGTGGCACGTTGCGCAGCAGCCACCGCAGGCCCGGCGACACCGGATCGTGGTAGTCCGGGGTGGGCACCAGCCACGGCGGGGTGCGCTGGAAGAGGCGCACCTCGGCGGCCTGCTCGGCGATGATCGGCACGAACTGCACGGCGCTGGCCCCGGTGCCGATCACCGCGACGCGCTTGCCGGTCAGGTCGACGTCGTGGTCCCAGCGGGCGGAGTGGAAGCTCGGCCCGGCGAAGTCGGCCACGCCGCTGATCTTCGGGTAGCTGGGCCGGTTGAGCTGGCCGACGGCGCTGATCACCGCCTGCGCCCGCAGCCGCCGCGAGCCGCCAGCGTCGCGGAGTTCCAGCTCCCAGCAGTGCTCGGCTTCGACGTACTCCGCCGCCACGACCTCGGTGTTGAACCGGATGTGCCGCTTGAGGTCCTGCTCGTCGGCGAAGTCCCGGAAGTAGTCCAGCAGCGCCTGCCGCGTGGAGAAGTGCCCCGGCCAGTCGTGGTTGTCGGTGAAGGAGAAGCTGTAGAGGTGGTTGGTGACGTCGACCCGGCAGCCCGGGTAGGTGTTCTCCAGCCAGGTGCCGCCGACATCGCCGTTCTTCTCGAAGATCTCGAACGACACCCCGGCCTGCTGCAGCCGGTGCGCGGCGGCCAGCCCGGACATCCCGGCGCCGATGATCACCACGTGCAGCGGCGCCTCGGCGGCGAGTTCGGCCTTCGTCCAGTCGGGCCGGCCCGGGTCTCCGTCGTTGGCGAGTTCCTCCACCAGCAGCGGCAGGTAGCGGTCCAGGGCGCCGCCGGTGGTGAACTCGATGAGCCGGCGGATCTGGTCGGCGGCGAGCTCCGGCGCGGCCGGGCAGCCCCGGTCGCGCCAGTCGGCCAGCGTGCGCAGCGCGAGCTCGCGGGCGGTGGCCAGCTGCTCGTCGCCGAGCGCGCCCTGCGGGCTGAAGCGGTCGGTCGGATCGGGGCGCAGGTCGTCGCGCAGCAGCGACAGGTCACCGGTCAGCTGGGCGAGCGCGGGCAGCAGTGCCGGGATCTCGGCCTCGTCGATCGCCGCGCGCAGGAAGTCGTCATCTTCGTTGATGGCCATCGTTTCCCTTCCGCGCAGGGGTCGGATCCCGGCGCGCGCCGGGGCGCATGAGGCTCGACTTTTCCATTGCGCCGGGTGGTTTTCAAGCGCGAATCGATGCTTGGGAGGTGATGCCGCCGGATGCTAACTTAACGAACGATACACGGCTGGCGGGTCGCGCCGCCGCACCCGAAACGATGGGGATATGTGAGCACAATGGACGGTGACACGGTTCTGCTGGCCCAGGACGGCCCCGTGCTGACGGTGACGATCAACCGGCCGCGCCGGAAGAACGCCATCGACGGGCCGACTTGGGCGGCGCTGCACGATGCGCTGAAGAAGGCGGCGACCGACGACAGCGTGCGGGCGTTGGTGCTCACCGGCGCGGACGGCGACTTCTGCGCCGGCGCGGACCTGAGTGGCGACCGCGGCTCGCAGCACCCGCTGCACCGGATGCACGGCATCAACGACATCGCGCTGGCGCTGTACGAGCTGCCCAAGCCGGTGGTGGCGAAGGTGCGCGGCGTCGCCGTCGGTGCGGGCTGGAACCTGGCGCTGGGCTGCGATCTGGTGGTCTCCGCCCCGGATGCGCGGTTCTCGCAGATCTTCGCCAAGCGCGGGCTGTCGCTGGACTTCGGCGGATCCTGGCTGCTGCCGCGGATCGTCGGCATGCAGCAGGCGAAGCGGCTCGCGCTGCTCGGCGAGATCATCGGCGCGAAGGAGGCCCTGGGGCTCGGGCTGGTCACCTGGATCAAGGAGGACCACGAGCTCGACGAGTTCGTCGCCGACCTCGCCGGCCGGCTGGCGCAGGGCCCGCCGATCGCGATGGCGCAGAGCAAGGAGATGCTGCACGCCGGCTCGCACCAGAGCTACCGGGAGGCGCTGGAGAACGAGGCCCGCGCCCAGACCATCAACTTCGCCACCGCGGACGGCCCGGCCGCGCGGGAAGCGTTCGTGAACAAGGCGGAACCGTCGTTCACCGGCGAATGGATGGTGCGATGAGCTACGAGCAGATCGCCTACGAGGCCGCCGACGGCATCGCGACCATCACCCTGAACCGGCCCGACAAGCTCAACGCTTTCACGCACGTCATGCGCGAGGAGCTGATCGACGCCTTCGACACCACCGACGCCGACGACTCGGTGCGCGCGGTGATCGTCACAGGTGCGGGCCGCGGCTTCTGCGCCGGCGCGGATCTCAGCTCCGGTTCGGACACCTTCAACGCCGACGCCGACGAGGAGCGCGCGAAGGCCCGTTGGGCGGCCGGGGAAATCGGCGGTGTGCCACGCGACGGCGGCGGCACCGTGGCGCTGCGCATTGCGGCGTCGCGCAAGCCGGTGATCGCGGCGTTCAACGGCCCGGCGGTCGGAGTGGGCGTGACCATGACGCTGCCGATGGACATCCGGCTGGCCGCCGAGTCGGCGAAGTTCGGCCTGGTCTTCGCCCGCCGCGGCATCCTCCCGGAGGCGGCCTCGACGTGGTTCCTGCCGCGCGTCGTCGGCATCTCGCAGGCGATGGAGTGGGTGGCGACCGGCCGCGTCTTCGGCGCCGACGAGGCGCTGGCGGGCCGCCTGGTTTCACGCGTGGTTCCCGACGACGAACTGCTCCCGACGGCCCGGGCGATCGCCCGCGAGATCGCCGACAACACCTCGGGTGTTTCGGTCGCGGTGGCCCGCCAGCTCCTGTGGGGCATGCTCAGCGCGGATTCGCCGTGGGAGGCGCACCGCCTGGACTCCAAGGGCATCAACCACCTCGGCGCGGCCGCCGACGCGGCCGAAGGCGTCGCGTCGTTCCTGGCCAAGCGCCCGGCCGAGTTCCCGCTCAAGGTCAGCCAGGACTACCCGGAGTTCATCCCGCCCTGGCCGCAACGGCCCAACGGCATCTGAACCCGTCTCGTCGTGAGTGGCAATGGCCGCTGGAACGGCCGTTGCCACTCACGACTGCGGTGTTCAGGCGGGGTCGGTGAAGTCGGGAGAGCGCTTCTCGAGGTTGGACTTGACCGCCTCGACCTGGTTGGGGCTGCCGATCAGGGCCTTGATCGCCGTTTGCTCCGCTTCGAAGCCTTCGGCGAGGGTCGCGCGGCCCGCCATGTCGAGGAGCTGCTTGGAGTAGCGGATCGCCTCGGGGCTCTTGGTCGCGATTTCGGCCGCCAGGGTGAGGGCCGCCGAGACCGGATCGGCTTCGACGCGGGTGCACAGGCCGAGCGCGGCCGCTTCTTCGCCGCTGATCACCCGGCCGGTGTAGGTCAGTTCCTTCGCCACGTCCCGGCCGACCAGTTCCGGGAGCAGCTGGGTGCCGGTCATGTCCGGCACTATGCCCCACTTGATCTCCATCACCGACAGCTTCGCGTCCGGCGCCACGAGCCGGATGTCCGTGCCCAGCGTCACCTGCAGGCCGCCGCCGAAGGCCACGCCGTGCACCGCCGCGATCACCGGCACCGGCAGCGTCGCCCACACGTGCGCCGCCTGCTGGCCGCGCGCCTTAGCCGGGCCGATCGGCTCGGTGGTGACGGCCTTGCGGTCGGGAACCAGGCCGCTGCCGTCGGCCATCTGCTGGAAGTTGCCGAAGTCCAGCCCGGCGCAGAAGGCCCGGCCCTCGCCGGAGAGCACCACGGCCCGCACGCCGTTGTCCTCGCGCAGCCGCAGCCCGGTCGCGACCAGGGCGTCGAACATGGCCTGGTCGAGCGCGTTGAGCTTGTCCGGTCGGGTCAGCCGCACGTCCGCCACGCCGTCGGTGATGGTGCAGCTGACCCGTTGCTCGGCCGTTGTGGTCACGAACCCTCCTGAGAGCGCTGGAACCGGTGCGGGCACTCGCCTTGCGCACCAGGGATTTCCGCACGTTATGGCGCGGTCGAACGAGACGTCAAGAACGCCCTCGTTCGTCCCCTTGTGCTACCTGCGACGACGTGTCTAGGGTCACTGAACGAGCGTTAAGGAGGACGCATGGACTTCGCTCTCCCGGCCGAGCTGGTCAGCCGTCTCGCCGAGCTCGACGCGTTCATCGACGCCGAAATCCGCCCGCTGCAGGAACAGGACGACAACGAGCGGTTCTTCGACCACCGCCGGGAATTCGCCCGCACCGACTTCGAGGCGGGCGGCACGCCGCGCCGGGAGTGGGAGGAACTGCTCGGCGAGATGTTCCGCCGCGCCGACCGCGCGGGCTGGCTGCGCTACGGGCTGCCGGCGGAGGTCGGCGGCTCCGACGGCACCAACTTCGACATGGCGGTGATCCGCGAACACCTCGCCGCGAAGGGCCTGGGCCTGCACAACGACCTGCAGAACGAGTCGTCGGTGGTGGGCAACTTCCCGGTCGTGCACATGCTGCTGGCGTTCGGAACCTCGGAGCAGCGCGAAGGATTCCTCCAACCCGTGCTGGAGCGCCGCAAGCGGCTCGCGTTCGGCCTCACCGAGCCCGACCACGGCAGCGACGCCACCTGGCTGGAGACGACCGCGGTCCGCGCCGGCGGCGACTGGATCATCAACGGCGCCAAGCGGTTCAACTCCGGGATGCACTCCGCGACCCACGACATCGTCTTCGCCCGCACCTCCGGCGAGCCCGGCCAGGCCACCGGCATCACCGCGTTCATCGTGCCCACCGACGCGCCGGGCTTCTCCGTCGACTTCCACTGGTGGACCTTCAACATGCCCACCGACCACGCCGAAGTGACGCTGCGCGACGTGCGCGTGCCGGATTCGGCGGTGTTCGGCGAGGTCGGCGGCGGGCTCGCGCTGGCGCAGCACTTCGTGCACGAGAACCGGATCAGGCAGGCGGCCTCGGGTGTCGGCGCGGCGCAGTACTGCATCGACCGCAGCGTCGAATACGCCCGCGAACGGGTCACCTTCGGGCAGCCGCTGGCGAACCGGCAGGCCATCCAGTGGCCGCTGGTGGAGCTGCAGACCGACGCCGAGCTGCTGCGCGGCCTGGTGCGCAAGACCGCCTGGGAACTGGACCGCAGGCCGCACTTCGAGATCAGCGACCGGGTGTCGATGTGCAACTTCCGCGCCAACCGACTGGTGTGCGAGGCGGCGGACCAGGCGATGCAGGTGCATGGCGGGCTCGGCTACACCCGGCACACCCCGTTCGAGCACATCTACCGCCACCACCGCCGCTACCGGATCACCGAGGGCTCCGAAGAGGTGCAGAAGCGGAAGGTCGCCGGTTACCTGTTCGGCTTCGCCGGGCCGGGGAAGCGCCGGTGAGCGCGGCCGAGCCGCTGGATGAGCTGGCTCGCCGCCTGCCCGCGGTGCTCGGCCGTCCGGTCGAGGTGACCGGGCTGGCGCAGGCCAGCGGCGGGGCGAGCCGCGAGACGTGGTTCGTCGAGCTCGACGGCGGAGCCCGGCGGCTGGTGCTGCGCCGCGACCCGGTCGGCGCGGCGCGCCCGGAGGGCATGGCACGCGAAGCGGTGGTGCTGGAAGCGGCGCGGGCCGGGGGAGTTCCGGTGCCGCCGCTGGTGGACCACAGCACCGACACATCGATCCTCGGATCGCCGTACGTGCTCACCGAGCACATCGACGGCGAGTCGATTCCCCGACGCCTGCTGCGCGAGCCGGAATTCGCCGCGGCGCGCGGGAAACTGGCCCGCGAACTCGGCCGCGCCGCGGCCCGGATCCACCGCATTCCCGCGCCGGACCTGCCGGCCGCCGACCCGCTCGACCAGCTCGTGGCGACCTACGAGGAGCTCGGCGAACCGCTGCCCGCGGTGGAGATCGCGTTCCGCTGGCTGCGCGCGAACCGGCCGGCGGGAACCGGAAGGACGTTGGTGCACGGCGACTTCCGCAACGGCAACCTGATCGTCGGCCCGGACGGGCTGCGCGCGGTGCTGGACTGGGAGCTGGTGCACCTCGGCGATCCGATGGAGGATCTGGGCTGGTTGTGCGTCAACGCCTGGCGGTTCGGTTCGCCGCTGCCGGTCGGCGGTTTCGGCACCAGGGAGGAACTTTTCGACGGCTACGCCGAGGTCGCCGGGCAGCGGCCGGATCCGGACGCGGTGCGCTGGTGGGAGATCTTCGGCACCGCGCGGTGGGGCGTGATCTGCCGCTCGCAGGCGCAGCGGCACCTCAGCGGCGAGCGGCCGTCGATGGAGCTCGCCGCGATCGGCCGGCGCGTCTGCGAGCAGGAGCACGACCTGCTGGCGGAGCTCGGCGTGCCCCGCCCGGTCGATCCCGGGCAGGAACGCCGGGAGCCGGTGTCGGATCTGCACGGGCGGCCTTCGGCGGCGGAGCTCGTCGCGGCGGTGGCGGACTTCCTGCGCGACGAGGTCGTGCCGGCCAGCACCGGCCGGATGCGGTTCCAGTCCCGGGTCGCCGCGAACACGTTGTCCATTGTGGGGCGCGAGCTGGCGCTGGGAGAGCGGCAGGAACAACGGCACCAGGGCCGGCTCGCGGGCCTGGGCCTCGCCGATCGGGCGGCGCTGGCCGCCGCGATCCGCGACGGCGAACTCGATCCCTGGCAACCGGAAGCGGCCGCCGCCGTGTGGGGGTCGGTGCTGGACCGGCTCGCGGTGGCCAATCCGCGGCACCCGAGAGGAATCTCATGACCGAGCTGACGAAGATCGCATCGGGCCTGCAGTTCCCGGAAGGACCGGTGGCCCTCGCCGACGGTTCCGTGCTGCTGGTGGAGATCAAGCGCGGCACGCTGTCGCGGGTCGCGCCGGACGGCACCGTGTCGGTGGTCGCCGACTGCGGCGGCGGGCCCAACGGGGCGGCGATCGGGCCGGACGGCGCGGTGTACGTGTGCAACAACGGCGGGTTCGAGTGGCACGACATCGGCGGCCGGGACGTTCCCGGCATGCAGCCCGACGACTACATCGGCGGCCGCATCCAGCGGGTCACCATGGACGGCGAGGTCACCGACCTCTACACCGCCGTCGACGGCCACGGCCTGCGCGGCCCCAACGACATCGTCTTCGACGCCGAAGGCGGCTTCTACTTCACCGACCTCGGCAAGCGCCGGCCGCGCGAAACCGACCGCGGCGGGCTGTACTACGCCACCGCCGACGGCAGCCGCATCGAGGAGATCGCCTACCCGCTGGCCGACGCCAACGGGGTCGGGCTGTCGCCGGACGGTTCCCGGGTCTACGTGGCGGAAACGTCGACCGGCCGCGTCTGGTACTGGGACGTCGAAGGCCCGGGGAAGCTGGGCCGGGGCGGCAAGGGCCCGGCCGGCGCCAAGCTGCTGCACGGATTCGAGGGCTACCAGCTGCTGGACTCGCTGGCCGTGGATTCCGAGGGCAACGTTTGCGTGGCGACTCTGGTGACCGGCGGGATCAGCGTGCTGTCTCCGGACGGCGAGCTCAAGGACGTGATCAAGACGCCGAAGCACGACTTCCACGTCACCAACATCTGCTTCGGCGGCCCGGACCTGCGCACCGCCTACATCACCTCGTCCGGCTGGGGAATCCTCTACGCCGCCGAATGGCATTGCCCAGGCCTGCGCCTCAACCACGAAGCTTGATAGACCACAGTGGACATTCAAGGAGGGGATGTGCCGGAGGACCAGCGACGGCGGTTGTTCGAGGAGCTCACCGGTCCGGGCGGTGAGTTCGAGATCGTGCCGCAGGACGTCGGTGGCGTCCCGATGCGGGTGTACGCCAAGGGGCCGACGACGCTGCGCGACGTGGTGCTGTTCAGCCAGGGCTACGGCGCGCGCGACTTCCTCGTCTACGACGGCTACCGGTGCACCTACGCGGAGCACTACCGGCTGGTGGCGGGCCTGGCGCGCAGCCTGCGCGAGGAGTACGGCCTGATTTCCGGCGACCGCGTGGCGATCGCGATGCGCAACTACCCGGAATGGGTGCCGATCTTCTGGGCGATCCAGGCGGCCGGGCTCGTCGCGGTGCCGCTCAACGCCTGGTGGACCGACGCGGAGCTGCGCTACGGCCTGACCGACTGCGGCGCGAAGCTGGTGTTCGCCGACGCGCAGCGAACCGCCTTGCTGGACCGCGACATCCCGGTCGTCGAGGTGCGCGGCGACGAACCGGCGCCGGGCGTGCGGGCGTGGGCGGAGCTGCTGGAATCGTTGCCTGCGGACGCGGATCTGCCGGATGTGGCGATCGGGCCCGACGACGACGCCACGATCCTCTACACCTCCGGCACCACCGGCCGTCCCAAGGGCGCGATCGGCACGCACCGCAACCACTGCACGAACCTGCTCAACACGGTGGTGAACCGGCGCGTCCAGGCGGCGCTGGCCAACGGCGGCGAGTTCCCGCCGCTGGGCGACGGGCCGCAGCCCGGCGTCCTGCTGACCTTCCCGATGTTCCACATCGCCGGCCTCACCACGCTGTACTTCGGCACGCTGGCCGGGGCGAAGCTGGCCACCATGTACCGGTGGGACCGGGAGGCCGCCGCGCAGCTGATCAAGACCGAGGGGCTGACCAGCGCGGCCGGCGTGCCGACCGTGATGCGCGACCTGGTCGAGCAGGGCGACGCGGTGGCCGGGCTGGACGGCGTGAACATGGGCGGCGCGCCGATCCCGCCCGACCTGGTGCAGCGCATCGGCTCCCTCGGCACCGGCGTCGCGCCCTCCAACGGCTACGGCCTCACCGAGACGACCTCGGCCGTGGTCAGCAACGCGGGCGCGGACTACCTCGCGCGCTCCAACAGCGTCGGCCGCTGCATGCCGGGCGCCGACCTGCGTGTCGTCGAACCGGCCACCGGCGAGGACGCCGCGCCCGGCGAGATCGGCGAGCTGTGGTTCCGCGGGCCGAACATCGTGCGCGGCTACTGGAACAACCCGCAGGCCACCGAGGAATCCTTCACCGACGGCTGGTTCCACACCGGCGACCTCGGGTACGTCGAGGACGACTGGGTGTACGTGGTGGACCGGCTCAAGGACGTGGTGATCCGGGGCGGCGAGAACGTGTACTGCGCCGAGGTCGAAGCGGCCCTCTACGAGCACCCGGAGGTGGCCGACGTCGCGGTCATCGGCCTGCCGCACCCGACGCTCGGCGAGGAGGTCGCGGCGGTGGTGAACCTGCATTCGCCGGTGCCCGCGGAGGAACTCCGGTCGCACGTGGCGGCGAGGCTGGCGGCGTTCAAGGTCCCGGCGCACGTGGTGGTGCGTGCGGAAGCACTGCCGCGGACGCCGACCGGCAAGGTCCTCAAACGCCAACTGCGCGAGCAGATCGGCACGAAGGACTGATTCGAAGTGGCGGTGCGAGCCGAGTCCCACACCGCAAACGGCTGTCGCCGCTGACAAGACGAACGCCAAGGTAGTGCGAGGTTGACGTGGAACTGCGTGGCATCGAGCCGGAGACGACCGAACGCTGGCTGGCCGAGAACGTGCCGGGGCTCCGCACGCCGGTGACGTTCTCGCTGGTCTCCGGCGGCCGGTCGAACCTGACCTACCAGGTCATCGACGCCGACGGCGTGGTGCGGGCCCTGCGCCGCCCACCCACCGGCGGCGTGCTGACGACGGCGCACGACATGAGCCGCGAGTGGCGGTTCATCTCCGCCTTGCACGGCACCGACGTGCCGGTTCCCGAGCCGCTCGCGTTCTGCGACGACGAGTCGGTGACCGGCGCCGAGTTCTACGTGATGGGCTTCGTGGACGGC
The DNA here is from genome assembly GCF_040655595.1 of Saccharopolyspora sp. NPDC050389. Taxonomy (NCBI): domain Bacteria; kingdom Bacillati; phylum Actinomycetota; class Actinomycetes; order Pseudonocardiales; family Pseudonocardiaceae; genus Saccharopolyspora; species Saccharopolyspora sp. NPDC050389. Next base: position 25,555 of record NZ_JBFAKG010000067.1, on the reverse strand, counting down.
CATGTGCTCGCCGGTCCGGATTCGGCGGAATCGTTCTCGCCGGCGGCAAGGCGGCGCGCGGGCCTGGCGACGGTCGAGTGCATGGCGGCCTTGCACGGCGTCGACCCGGACGAGGTCGGGCTGGGCGATGCCGCCCGTCGCGACGGCTACCTGGAGCGGCAGCTCCGGCGCTGGCAGCGCCAGGTGCACCAGTCCGGCGCACCGGATCTGCCGCTGCTGGACGCGGTGCACGACGCGTTGCTGGCGAAGGTGCCGAGGCAGGAGACCGGCATCGTGCACGGCGACTTCCGGCCGGGCAACCTGTCGTTCTCGCCGGACGGCGACGTGCTGGCCGTCTTCGACTGGGAGCTCGCCACCCTCGGCGAACCGCTCGCCGACCTGGGCTGGCTGCTGGCGACGTGGGTGGAGCCGGGCGACGAACTGCCTCCCGCCACCGCTCTCGGCCCGACCGCAGAGCCGGGTTTCCCCACCCGCGCGGAGCTGATCGACCGCTACGTCGCCCTCTCCGGCCGCGACGCCTCGGAGTTGCCGTACTACGTGGCGTTCCAGCGGTGGCGGTCGTGCTGCATCAGCGCCGGTGTGCGGGCCCGCTACCTGGCGGGCGTGATGGGCGACGACGGCTACGTCGCCGAATCCCGCGCGAAGAACGAACTACGCCAAGCCGAAGCCGCCTGGCAAGCGGTGCAAGAGCTCTCGTGAGCGCTCACTCCGGTTCTTACCGGAATGAACGCTCACGACCGCGGAACAGGAGGAACTCATGACCAGGGCGATCCGCATCGCCGGCTTCTCCGGCTACCTGGGCGACCGGCGCAGCGCCTTGGCTGAGGCGGTGGCCGGCGATCCGTGCGACGTGCTGATCGGCGACTACCTCGCCGAGTTCACGCTGGCCATGCTGGCGGCCAGGCACCGCAGCGACCCGTCGAAGGGCTTCGTCGAGTACTTCCTCGACCAGCTGCGCCCGCACCTGGCGACGCTGGCCGAGCGCGGCACCCGGGTCGTGGTCAACGCCGGCGGCTTCAACCCGGCGGGCCTGGCCGACGCCGTGCGGGCGCTGATCGCCGAGGCGGGCGTGCGTCTGCGCGTCGCGCACGTCGAAGGCGACAACGTGCTGTCCACATTGGATGATCTGCAGGCTGCCGGGCACCCGCTGCAGAGCCTCGACAGCGGCGCGCCGTTGTCGGACTGGGGAGTCCGGCCGATCGCGGCGAACGCCTACCTGGGCGGCTGGGGCATCGCCGCCGCGCTGCGCGAAGGCGCCGACATCGTGGTCTGCGGGCGCGTCACCGACGCCTCGCTGACCGTCGGCCCGGCCGCCTGGTGGCACGGCTGGCGCAACACCGACTGGAACGAACTCGCCGCCGCGGTGGTGGCCGGGCACATCATCGAGTGCGGCCCGCAGGCGGTCGGCGGCAACTTCTCCGGGTTCACCGAGGTGCCCGGCATGGTGGCGCCGGGATTCCCGGTCGCCGAGATCGCCGCCGACGGAACCGCGGTCATCACCAAGCACGCCCGCGACGGCGGAATGGTCACAGTGGACACCGTGACCGCGCAGCTGGTGTACGAGATCCAGGGTCCGCGCTACCTGAACCCGGACGTCACCGCGCACCTGGACACCGTGCGGCTGCGGCAGCTCGGCCCGGACCGGGTGGAGCTCTCCGGCACCACCGGCTCGCCGCCGCCGCCCACGACCAAGGTCGCGGTGTTCGCCCCGATCGGCCACCAGCTCGTCTCGACGCTCTACGCCACCGGGCTGGACATCGACGAGAAGGTCGCGCTGGTCCGCGCCCAGGCCGAGGCGCTGCTCGACGACGCGGAAGCGGAGCTCGACGTGAGCGCCCTCGGCGCCGCGGCCGAGGACCCGGAACGGCAGTGGGACGCCACGGTCCAGGTGCGCATCATGGCCACCGCTGCCGAGCGGGCACCGCTGGAAAAGCTGGCCGAAGGGCTCGGCGGCCTGTTCCTGTCGAGCATCCCCGGCTTCTACACCGACAGCGCCGCCCGGCAGTCCGGAACGCCCAAGCCGCGCATCGACTACTGGCCGTCGCTGCTGGCGATGGACGCCGTGCCGCACGAAGCGGTGCTCGACGACGGCACCCGAATCCCGATCGCCCCGCCCGCCACCGAACAACCGACCCAGCCCACGCATCCCGAGCCCGAGCCGAACCCGGCGGGCGAAACGCGCCGCGTCCCGCTCGGCCGGATCGCGCACGCGCGCAGCGGCGACAAGGGCGGCAACAGCAATGTGGGCCTGTGGGTCGACGATCCGAAGGCGTGGCCGTGGCTGCGCGGCCTGCTCAGCACCGAGGAGCTGCGGCGGCTGATGCCGGAGGCGAAGGATCTGGAGATCGTCCGGCACGAGTTCCCCAACCTCCGCGCGGTGCATTTCGTCCTGCGTGGACTGCTGGGCACCGGTGGTTCCAGCAACCTGCGGGTCGACCCGATCGGCAAGGCGGTCGGAGAGTTCCTCCGCGCCCGCCACGTAGAAGTGCCGGTGGATCTGCTGGACCAGGCATGACAAAGGTGGCGCGAGCGACACATCCGCTCGCGCCACCTGCCTAGCTGCAGAGGCTGTTTCGCTCCACCCGACGTTGGCGCGCACTGCTAGGCGGTGCGCTCCGGGTCGAGCGGATGCGCGAGTTCGTCGGCGGGAAGGCTGCCGAGGACGATCGCCGCCGCGGCCGCGACCGCTGGCACCGTCCCGGCGACCACGAACGTCGCAGGTGCGCCGATCAGCTCCGCGACCGGGCCAGCGGCCGCCATCGAGACGGGGAGGAACGCGATCGACACGAAGAAGTCGAGACTGGTGATCCGGCCCAGCAGATGCGGCGGAACCCGGCGCTGGAGCAGCGTTCCCCACAGGACCATCGGGCTGGCGAACATCGCCCCGACGGCGAACGCGGCCGCGACGACGATCCAGAGCTCGCCCGCGAACGCGATGACGACCAGCGGCAGGCAACCCACTCCCCACAACCCGATCAGCACGGTCAGGTAGCGGCGAGGCATCCGCAGGGAGCCCATGATCAGCGAGCCGACGGCGCCGCCGATTCCCCACGCGGCCAGCACCATCGCGTGCTGCTCGGCACCGCCGCCGAGCCGGTCCTTGATGAGGAACGGCAGCACCACCTGCAGAGGACCCAGCACCACCATCACCATGAGCGACGCGAACAGCAGCGAGGCGAGCAGCCACCGCGTCGCCACCATGTACCGGAATCCCTCGGCGATGTCGGCGATGACGCTGCGCGCATCGTCCCTCCTGCGCACCGGCGTGCGCGGAACCGTCAGGAACGCGCAGCAGGCGGCGAAGGCCGTCGCCGCGGCCACGGCCATCGCCGCGCCGGGGGAGACGGCGGCGATGATGAGACTGCCGATCGCGGGCCCGGCGGCCTGCTGGATGGTCGGCCGCAACATTCCCTCGAAGCCGTTGACCGCCATGAGCTCGTCCTCGGCCAGCAAGGCGGGCAGCCACGCGGAATACGCGGGGAAGTAGAACGCCGTCGCGGTGCCGCCCAGGAACGCGACCACGACGAGGACAGCCGCAGCTGATCGGTCAGTGACAGCACGGCCGCGGTGGTCAGGACGAGGGTGTGGGCGCCTTGGACGACGATCAGGATCGTCTTCTGCGCCACCCGGTCGGCGATCGCGCCGCCGAGCAGGACGGGTAGCAGCGCGCCGAGCGAAGCCGCTGCCGCGACGAATGACAGTTCGCTGGCACCGCCACCGATCCGCACCACTTCCCAGACCTGCGCGACAACCCACAGCCCGCTCGTGCACAGCGCGAAGAAGAGGGCGGCGGCGAGCCGGCGGTAGGAGGAACGGCGGAAAGGCAGCAGCACGCGGGGAAATCCCGGCGGGGCGGATGGTGGCGGTACCGGCGGGTCGACCGCGGTGTCGTTCTTCGTCATGGCCGCTCACGACTCCAGGGGGCCGCAGCGGCGGGTTCGTTTTCGATCACGCGGTCGACGCTAGAACTTCGACAATACTAGAGGTCAACTTCCGATTCCGGGATCGGACGCCACGTTCGCCCGATCCCAGAGCGTCCCAACTTCAGGAAGGAACCCTGCACGACGCCCCGGTCAGCTGAACTCGGCCGCGTGATCGACGGCCCATTGCCGGAAAGTGCCGGGCGGTCGGCCGGTCAGGCGTTCGACGTGGTCGGTGATGCGGTTCGACTCCGGGCGGCGCACCGGAGCGGCGATCAGCGCCTCCACCAGGTGCTCGGGACGACCATCCGCGAGCATTCGGGATCGCGCGAGGTCCGCGGGAACCACGTCGAAGAGCAGGCTGCGTCCCAGTGCGGCACCGAGGGAGGCGACCTGGTCGGCACGACTGAGGATCTCAGGGCCGGTCAACACGTGCGGGCCGTGCTCTCGTTGGTCGTCGTCCCAGAGCAGTGCGGCAACAGCCGCATCAGCCACGTCACGCTCGTCCACGACGGCCGTCCGCGCGATGTCCGGGCCGGCCACCACGTCGCCAGCCTTCACCTGCGCTGCCCAGCCGCGGGCGTTGGACGCCAACGTGTCGCTGCGCAGTACCACCGGCCGCAGACCGGCGTCGTTGAGCAGGGCTTCCATGTCCGCGTGCACCTGGACGATGGGATCGCTCTGGCGGGCGACTTCGTCGTCGATGGCCGTCGAGGACACGTAGACGACGCGAGGTGCCGCTGCCGCGAGTTCGGCGACCAGATCACGGGCCGGGGCCGAATCGAGCAGCGGCCACATGAGGAGGACGGCATCGACGCCCGCAAGCGCGGAGCGGACGACCGCGGGATCGGTGAGGTCGCCGCGCACCGACTCGACTCCGGGGCGCGGATCGATCTGGTCGCGCGAAAGGCATCGCACCCGCACATCGCGGGTTCGCAGGCGGTCGACGACTTCCCGGCCGAGGTTGCCGGTTGCGCCGGTGACCAGGACTGATGGAGTCCGGCCGTCGACCGCGGGGAGAATGGTTCCAGGCATGCCGCGGACGCTAGGGGTTCAGGTCGACATGAAGGCAAGATGCGCGTGATGAGGACGATCGGGGAAGTGGCCGCAGAACTCGGAATCGAGGCTCACGTGCTGCGGCACTGGGAGCAGGTCGGTGCACTCACCGTGCGCCGCGATGGCAACGGCTACCGCAGCTACGACGACGACGCTCTGGAGCAGGCGCGCACCGTGCTGAAACTACGGCGCGTGGGTCTCTCGTTGCCGGAGGTGACCGCCGCCATGGCGCCGAAGAAGTCGGCGGCGCAGGCGGTCGTGCGGGCGAAGATCGCCGCGCTGGAAAGCGAGGTCGGCCGCGCGCAGCAGGCCATCACGTACCTCCAGCACACCGTCGACTGCCGGCATCGGTATCTGGACGAATGCCCGGAATGCGCGGCTTTCGTCCGCGAGCTCTGAGCCGCCCGGCGAACGCCCGGTCAGGCGCCGACGACGCGCAGCGCGATCGTCACGTAGCGGTCGGCGAGTTCGGCCGCTCCCACGTCGCTTTCCGGGTCGTACCACTGCGGGATCGCGTTGCAGGCGGCCTGGATCGCGCGGCGGGCCTCGGCGGGATGCTCGCAGCGGAAGCTCCCGCATCGCACGCCGTCGTCGATGATGTCCTGGAACAGCCGGGTCGCCGACTCACGCAGCGCGCCGAGCCGCCGCGCGTGCTCGTCCTCCAGGTTGCGGATCTCCCGCACCGCGATGGTGCTTTCCACCCGCCGCCGCACCCGGTAGTCCACGGTTGCGCGCACGATCGCGCTCAGGCGCTCGGCCGGATCCTCGCCGCAGTCGCGCAGTGCCGCGTCGCAGGCCTGCACGTAGTCGTTGACGCTGTCCTCCAGCAGCCCGGCGAACAGCTCCTGCTTGCTGGAATGCCAGTAGTACAACGCGGACAGGCTCAACCCGGCCCGCTTGGCGATGTCCCGGATGGACGCGCCGTGGTATCCGCGTTCGGCGAAGATCTCGCGCGCCGCGACGGAAAGCGCGTCGCCGCCCTGGCCACGCGGGATGGCGGAGCCATTGTGGGCAGAGGATTCGGATGCCGCCGTCACGCCATCAGAATACGGGCTGCGGCCCGGCATCGAACATGGTGCGGGGCTCGGGGTGCTCGGGCAGTCGAGTTGCCCCTTCGGCGCATCTTGCAGCCGGTCCGATCGATGGCGGTTCCGGGCCTGGCACGGTAGGTGCCTGTGGTCCTGCCATCGCGTCTGTCGCTGCCCGAGGAATTCGTCTTGCTCTCCTACCGCGACGGCGGCACGGTGCACGACTCCTCCCAGGTCGCGGCCGGTTGCGCGGCAGCGGAGCTCGGCGAGCTCGCATTGCGCCGCAAGCTGCTGGTCCGGATCCGGAAGGGCAAGAAGTTCGGCTTCGACGTCTACTTCCCGTCGGATGCCAGGATCCAGTTGCTCGACGCCTCGCCCACCGGACTGGGCTGGGTGGACGAGCTGCTGGCCGAGCTGGCGCAACGCGGCGCCGCCGAAGTCGGTGGGAACGTCCGCCTGCGCCGCTGGGTCCGGCAGCGCCGCGTCGCTTTGGCCTTGCACCGGGCCGCGCTGGTCGAGCGCGACCTGCTGCGCCACGAGCCGGGTAAGGACCTCGCCGGAATCTTCCGCGGCGAACGCCATTACCCGGACTACGCGGCGCGCGGCATGCTTCTCGCGGCGATCCAGTCCGCCATCGGCCAGGATCGGTACGACGAGCACATGCTGTTGCTGTGCGGCCTCGCCCAAGCCGCCGACCTGGAGCTGGGGAACCGGTTGACCATGCGCCAGCGCTTGGATCAAGGCCGCGGCATCGGAGCGGTGGCGTCCGTTCCCGAGGAACTGCGCGACACCAGCGTGGCGCTCGATTCGACAGTGCCGATGAGCGCGAAGAGCGGGTGACGGCCGTTCAGGCGGTGAGGTGCTCCCAGAGGCCGGTTTCGCCCGCGGCGAGCGCCGCCCGCCCCAGCTCGGCCGACCAGCGGCGCTCGCTGCCGTATTCGTCGCGCCACGCCCACAACTTCCGTGTGACGTGGTGCAGCGAGTGCTCGCGGGTGACGCCCATCGCCCCGTGCAGCTGGTGCGCGGCACGGGCGATGCTGGTGGCCGTCCGGGCTGCGGTGATCTTCGCGGTCGCCGAGGCGGTGAAGGCGCGTTCTGCGGAGTCCTCCTCGTGGATCCGCACCGCCCGCGCCACCGCGGCTTCGGTGGCGACCAGGTGGGTGCTCATCTCGGCCAGCCCGTTGGCCACCGCCTTGAGCGCGATGAGCGGACGACCGAACTGCTCCCGCTGCGTGACGTGCTCGCGGGTGCGCGCGTATGCGCCACGCGCGGCGCCGAGCAGCGCGGCCGCGTTGAGCACAGCGGCGCGGGCGAGGACGGCGTCGTGCGAAGGAGCGTCGGGCAGGGGAGTCGTGGCACCCGAAACCCGGATCGTGTCGCGCGGTTCACCGGCGAGGTTCTGGCCGTGCTCGACGTCGCCGTTCAGCTCGACCAGATAGGCGGATTCCCGCTCCGGACGCACCACGACGTGGTCGGCGTGCCTGGCCCACGGGACGTTCTCGAGGCCGGTGGCCGCGACGACGAGCCCCGCCGGGAGCTGCTCGCCGAGAATCCACTGCGCCAACGACGTTTCCAGCAGCGGCACGCTCACGCCGCTCGCCGCCGTCGCGGCGATCAGCTCCGCCAGGTCGCCCAGCGTCCCGCCGGCCCCGCCGCGCTCCTCGGCGGTGCCGACCTGCGGCCAGCCCAGTTCGACCAGCGTCGGCCACAACGGGTGCAGCGCACCGTCCGGCGCCTCCGGCGAAGCCCCGGACAGCACGTCCGCGGCGACATCGGTGATCAGCGAGTTGCTCAACGTCGGGCCTCCTGCTTGGCGAGGATGGACAGCAGCACCTCCGAGGAGCCACCGCGGATGCTGAAACCGGGCGAGGCGAGGATGGCCTCGCCGAGCGTGCTCTCGGGCGAGACGATCCCGGAATCCATTGCCCGGCGGGCACATTCGAGCACGTCGCGCTCGAAGGCGGTGCCGAGGTATTTCAACGTCGCGGCGGCCTGCACGGGAGCCTCGCCCGCGTCGACCGCCTCGGCGACCTGCACGCACAACGCCCGCAGCGTCGCCAACCGCGCCACCAGCTCGCCGACTTCGGCCGCCAGGCCTTCGTCACCACTGCCCAGCAGCTCCTCCAGCACCGGATAGGTGGACAGCACCCGCTCGGGCCCGCCGCGCTCGTAGGCGAGCTGCTCGGTGACCTGCCGCCAGGCGTTGCCCTCGACGCCGATCACCCGCTCCTCGGGCACGAAGACGTTCTCGAACACCACCTCGTTGAAGTGGTGCGAACCGGCCATGTCGATGATCGGCGACACCGACACGCCGGGATCGCTCATGTCCAGCACGAACTCGGTCAGCCCGGCGTGCTTCACCTCGGACTTCTCGGTGCGCGCCAGCAGGTAGGCGTGCGTGGCGTGGTGCGCGTGGCTGGTCCAGATCTTGCGGCCGTCGATGCGCCAGCCGCCCGCGACGCGGGTGCCGGTGGTGCGCACCGCGGCGAGGTCCGATCCGGCGTCAGGTTCGCTCATGCCCAGGCAGAAGACGAATTCGCCCGCGGCGATGCCGGGCAGGATCTCCTGCTGCAGCCGCGGCGTGCCGTGCCGCAGGATCGACGGGCCGATCTGCCGGTCGGCGATCCAGTGCGCGGCCACCGGCGCGCCGGCCCGCAGCAGTTCCTCGGTGACGACCAGCCGTGCCAGGTTGGACTGCTCGGCGCCGCCCACCGAACGCGGCCAGGTCATGCCCAGCCAGCCACGCTCGGCGAGTTCCTTGCTGAAGGCGAGGTCGAAGGACCGCAGCCAGGCGTCCGGCCGCGGCCGGTACCGGCCGTCGGCCCGCCAGCTCCGGCACAGATCGCGCACTTCCCGGCGCAGGTCGGACAACGGACTCATGCGACGGTCTCCTTTCCGGTGCTCTGCAGCTCCTGCTCGGCACGGCTCAGCGCCGCGGTCTTGGTCTCCGGCATCAGCAGGTAGGTCAGCAGCGACACCAGACCGCAGGCCGAGACGTAGAAGAAGAAGTAGTTCTCGACGCCCGCGTCGCGGAACGCCAGCGCCACGTATTCCGCGGTGCCGCCGAAGATCGCCTGCGCCAGCGCGTAGGGGATCGCGACGCCGACCGTGCGGATGCCGGTCGGGAACAGCTCGGCCTTCACGCAGGCGTTCACCGACGAGTACCCGGCCACGATCGTCAACGCCAGCATGGTCAGCGCCAGCGCGACGCCGAAGCTCGTCCAGCGCTGCATCGACGTCATGATCGGATAGGTGCCCAGCGTGGTGCCGACGCCGAAGAAGATCAGCACCGGTCGGCGGCCGATCTTGTCCGAGAGAGCCCCGCCCAGCGGCAGCAGGACGGTGAACAGGCACAACGCGATGAACATGACCCGAGCGGCGTCGGGTTTGCTCAAGCCCACGGAGTTGGCCAGGTACTTCGTCAGGTACGTGGTGTAGGTGTAGAAGGCCACGCTGCCGCCGAGGGTCAGCGCGAACACCAGCACCGCGGCCCGGCGGTGCTTCCACACCTCGCGCAACGTGCCCCGGCGCATCTGCGCGTCGTGCGATTCCTCTTCGACGTAAGCCGAAGTCTCGTGCATCCGGCGCCGCAGGTAGAACACCACGAGCGCGGCGATCGCCCCGATGACGAACGGGATGCGCCAGCCCCACGCGGTGAGCTGCTCCTCGGTCATGACGGCCTGCAGCACCATCAGCACGACGAGCCCGAGCAGTTGCCCGATCGTCACCGACACGTACTGGAAGCTCGAACCGAGGCCGCGCCGGCCCCGCTGCGACACCTCGGTGAGATAGGCAGCGCTGGCCGCGTACTCGCCGCCGAGGCTGATGCCCTGCATGATCCGCGCGACCAGCAGCAGCACCGCGCCGAGGTAGCCGGCCTGCTGGTGGGTCGGGGCGATCGCGATCAGCAGCGCGCTGAACGACATCATCGTCACCGACAGGGTCAGGCCGAACTTGCGGCCTCGCCGGTCGGCGATCCGGCCCAGCACCCAGCCGCCCAGCGGGCGGGCCAGGAAACCCACCGCGAACACCGCGGCGGTGTTCATCAGCTGCGCGGTCGGATTGCCCTTCGGGAAGAACTGCCCGGCGAAGTACAGCGCGAAGTTCGCGTAGACGAACCAGTCGTACCATTCGACGGTGTTGCCGATCGACCCGCTGAGCACCGCGCGGGCGTGGGTGAATCGGCGGGGCTTCGTCGACCCGCTCATGTGCTACCTCCGGGTTCTTCCGGTCACGACGAGGTCGGCGGCGACCGCGCCGGACCCGTGGACCACGAGAGGGTTGATCTCCAGTTCGCCCAGCCGGTCGCCGAGTTCCACGGCGGCCTGGGAAATCGACGCGATCGCGGCGGCGGCCGCCGCCACGTCGCAGCGCGGGCGACCGCGGAAGCCGTCCAGCAGCGGCCAGCCGCGCAACCGCCGCAACAACGCGGTTGCCTGCTCGGCGTCCACCGGCCCGAGGGCGGAGACGACGTCGCGGTACAGCTCGGTCGTGGTGCCGCCCATGCCGACGGTCAGCACGGGCGGAAAGCCGTGCTCACCGCCCTGCACGCCGACCAGCAGCTCGACGCCGCCGGGCAGGAGTTCCTGCACCAGCACGCCGTTGATGCGGGCCTGCGGTGCGTTCACCGCGACGGTTTCGAGCATGTCCTTGGCGGCGTCGACAACCTGCTCGGCCGGAACGCCGACCACGACGCCGCCGACATCGCTCTTGTGCGCCAGATCAGGAGATTGGACCTTCAGCACGACCCGATCGCCGATCTCCTCGGCGGCCGATCCGGCCTCGGCCGGATCGGCCGCCAGCCGTCCCCGCGGCCGGGCGATCCGCATCGCATCGAGCAGTTCCGCGCCATCGGCCTCGGTGAGCGCCGGCCGGTCCAGGAAACCGGCCAGGCCGCGCGGCGCGGCGACGGCGGCGCGGCGCTCGTCGTGGGGAACCAGGTGCGCGATGAGGCGCAGCGCGGCGGTCGTCGTGCCCAGCACGGAAACGCCGTTGCGGCGCAGCAACGAGGCCGCCGCGGCGATCTGGTCGTGGGAGTAGATCCAGGCGACGACGAAGGGTTTGGCGGTGCGTTTAGCGGCTCGAAGGATCGACTCCGCCACCGCCACTGCGGGCTCGCCGCCGATGGTCGTCAGCACCACCAGCACGGCGTCCACCTCGGCCGATTCCGCGACGGTTTCGCACACCGCGCCGAGCTGCGCGTGGTCGTTGATGACCTGCGCGGTGACGTCCACCGGGTTGACGACGCTGCCGAACGACGGGATGAGCGGCTCCAGGACCGCCTGCGTCGCGGCGTCGAGCTCGGGCAGCTCCAGGCCGTTTTCCTCGGCCTGGTCGGCGGCCAGCCCGCCCGCCCCGCCGGAACTGGTGATGACGCCGATGCGGCCCGCCAGCAGGCTCGGGGCGCCGGTCAACGCGACCGAGGTGTCCAGCAGTTCGTCGAGGTCGTCGACCTGGATCGCGCCGGATTCGCGGGTGAGCAGGTCGAAAGCGGCGCCGGAGCGCACCAGCGCGCCGGTGTGCGAGGCGATGGCGCGTTCGCCCGCCGAGGAGCGGCCGGAGCGCAGCACGACGATGTGCTTGCCGAGTTCGGCGGCGCGCGCCGTGAGCTGTGCCCACCGCGCCCCGTCGGGCAGTTCCTCCAGGTAGCAGGCGAGCACCCGGACGTTCGGGTCGGCCACCAGCAGCTCGGCGGCGTCGGTCGCGGTCAGGTCGGCCTGGTTGCCGACGCTGATCCAGGCGGTGAGCCCGATCCCGCGATCCCGCGCCAGCCCGAGGAAGCTGCCGCCGAGCGCGCCGCTCTGGCCCACGTAGGCGATGCCGGTATCGCCCGGCTGCGCACCGTCCGCGGCGGCGGTGAACGTGGCGGTCAGCCCGGTGGGCCGGTAGATCAGGCCCTGGCAGTTCGGGCCGATCAGCCGCAGCCCGTGCCGCTTCGCCGCCGCCACCAGCTGATCCTGCAGCTCCCGGCCGTCCGCGCCGATCTCGGCGAACCCCGACGACAGCACCACCACGCAGGACGCACCCGCGCGGCCCGCCTCGTCCACCACCGGCAGCACCCGCGACGCCGGAACCAGCACCAGCACGAGGTCCACCGGGCCCGGCAGTTCCAGCAGCGACGGGTAGCAGGGCAGCCCGTGGATCTCCCGGTGGTTCGGGTTGATCGGGTAGACAGCGCCGTCGAAGTCCCGCAGGTAGCGGGTGAGCCGCCCGGCCATCGCGGAGCGCTCCGAGGCCCCGACGATGGCCACCGCCCGCGGGCGCAGCAGTCCGTCCACAGTGGTCACCGTCCCCGGAACTCGGGCTTGCGCTTCTCGCGGAAGGCCTGCATCGCCTCGGCGGAGTCCTCAGTGGACTGCACGACGGCCATGTGCGAGGAGATCAGGTCGAGGGAGGTGCGCAGGTCGGTGCGAGCCGACTGGTACACGGTCCGCTTGATGGCCCGGATCGCCACCGGCGGGCCGTCGGCCAGGCGCCGGGCGAACGCGTAGGTCTCGTCCATCAGTTCGGCGTCGGGGACGCACCTGCTGGCGATGCCGACGTCCACCGCGGTCTTGGCGTCCACGAAGTCGCCGGTCCACAACAGCTCCAGCGCCTTCGCGGTGCCGACCAGGCGCGGCAGGTAGTAGCAGCCGCCGTCGCCGGGGACCAGGCCGACGCGGACGTAGCCCTCGGAGAGCCTGGCCGACTCGCCGACGAACCGGATGTCGCACATCAGGGCCATGTCCATGCCCGCGCCGACCGCGACGCCGTTGACCGCCGCGATGACCGGCTTGTCCAGGTCTTCCAGGGCGAGGGCGACCTGGTGGATCCGGTCGGTGAGGACGGTCTTGTGGTCCAGCACCGACTTCTCGCCCGAGGTGAAGGCGTCCAGGTCGACGCCCGAGCAGAACGCGTCGCCGGCGCCGGTGAGCACCAGGACCCGCACCTCGGGGTCGAAGCGAGCGGAGCGGATGGCCGCGGCCCACTCGTCGATCATCTCCATGGTGAAGGCGTTCTTGCGCTTCGGGCGGTTGAGCAGGATCGTCCCGATCCCGTCCTTGACCTGGTACTCGAGATCCGCCATGTCCGTCCCTTCCCCGTCGTTGGTCCGGGCCCGAGTTAAGCACTCGACACCAGCGGAGTCCATACAAAATTGTATTCAATTTTCGGGAGCTCGCGGATGCGGCCGAACCGCGGGTGGGGGGCCGGACCGCGGCGATACGGTCCTGAGCCGTGATCAACTGGCTTCCCTCGTCGGGCCCCCGGCCTGTCGTTTCCCCGGAGTTGAGCGCCCATGGCCACTGACCTCTTCGGGATTCGCGTCCTCGACGTCGATCTCGACCGCCGCGAAGCGCAGCTGTGCGTGTACGTCGTCTACTACGACTCGGGTTCTCGGACCTACCTGTCGCCGCCCGAACGGGATCCGGGATTCTTCCTGGCGTTGTTGTGGCAGGCCGGTCGCTTCGAACACCGGATCGGCGAAGCCGTGTCGGTCGAGCAGATCGGCGACCGGGACTGGATGGTCGAGAACGCCCGCTGGTTCGTCGAGCACGTCGAGCGGACGGCCGTGGAGAACGACCCGCCTTCGGAAGAGAACTGGGAGCAGCTCCAGGACTTCTACTACGAGCGCTTCGGCTCCTGGGAAGACGAGGACCTGCTCGTGCAGGCCGACTACACCGTCCGGGTCACCGACCCGGCCTGGATCGAGCACCTGAAGCCGGGTCAGGCGTGGGGCGCCGCCGCGTATCCGGTGCACGCGGACTGCCCATCTCCCGAAGACCTGCCGCATTTGCCGAACGTGCACGACCCGGTCCTGGCGGTGCCCTCCGATGAGGACGGGATCCACAAGGTGGCCTTCTCCGACGACAGCCGCTTCCTCGTCGTCTCGGGCTACGACGAGGAACTGGTGGTGTACGACTGCGCCGACTGGTCGGAGCACGACCGCTTCACCTTGGGGTACAGGATGTTCAACTGGCGGTTGATTTGGGCTCCCGGTCGGCACGTGATCGTGCAGACGGACCTGGAATCGCTGGAAACCAGGCAGCTGGCGTACGACGTGGACGCCCGCGCGAAGGTTGAGATCTCTCTGGAACTGGGCACCGCGCGCTCGCGCAACGATGCCCACCGCATCGACTTCGGCTACGAGGACGGCGTGGAATTCCACGTCGAGGGCGGCGAATCGGTGCGCGTGAGCCCGGCCGAAGGACTGCGGATCGAGTTCGTGGCCTTCGCCGAGGATGAGTCCCGGCTGTTCGCGGCCGGGAGCGGGCCCGATGTGCACGTGATCGACACCTCGTCCAGGAGAGTGGTCGACAAGATCCCGGACGTCGCGGCGGACGTGGTCGGGCTGGCGCTGAGCGCGGACGGCCGATACCTGGCCACCGCGGAGAAGCCCGCGCAGAACCCCTGGGAGGACTGCGGGCACCAGCTGTGCGTCCGCAGGCTCAGCGACCGCGAGGTGGTCGTGCGCCACTCGCCGGGCGCCGACATCGTGGACCTGGCGTGGTCTCCGGACGGCCGCTGGCTCGCGGTCTCGTTCGAGGACTCCGACGGTTCAGGAGAAACCCGGGTCCTGCGCATGGGACTGCCAGCGGAATCGCCCGCAGAGCTGCTTCCTGCCGCGCCTACCGCCTAGTTCGCCCCGTGCTGCGGCGCTCCCTCGGCTGGAGCGCCGCAGTTTTCATGATGGGCCGCGGTCGTGGTCAGGTGATGGGCAGCGTGTGCGTCGTTGCGGCCGTGGCGGCGGCGTAGTCGCCGAGCCGTGGCTTGGCCGGGCGGCGGGCGACCAGCAACGCGAGTACGACGCCCGCTGCGGAGAAGGCGGCGAGCGCGATCGACGCTCGCGACAGGCCGGTCGAGAGGGCGTCCGCGGGCGGTTCGCCTCCGGTTGCGCTTCTGGTGGCGACCTGCGCGTAGATCCCGGCGACGACGGCCGTCATGACCGCGCCGCCCACGTACCGCGCCATGTTCGAGATCCCGGAAGCCGCGCCCACCTGCTCGCGTGACACGGCCGCGGTGGCGACCGACGATGCCGGGCTGTTGGAAAGGGCCAGCCCCACGGCGACACCGAGCAGCGGGAGGACGAACGCGCCGTAACCCCACGATGGCCGAACCGCGGCGAGCGCCACGAACGCCGCGGTGAGGATCGCGAATCCGGCCACGATGACCGGGCGCGCGCCGAAGTAGTACGCCAACGGCGCGACCAACGGCGCCACGAGGACCACGACCGCGGCCACCGGCAACGTCGCCAGCCCCGCTTGCAGGCTCGTCATGCCGAGGGTTTGCGGGGCCTGGAAGTACAGGCTCACCAGGAAGCTGAGCGCGGCGATCGCCCCGGCCCCGATCAGAATCGCGCCGGTCGAACCCACCAGAAGGGCGTTGCGCAGCAGGTTCAGGTCGACCAGCGGGGCGGTCACCCGGCGTTCGACCACCACGAATCCGACCGCGGCCAGCGCGGACAGGACCAGGCACAGCACCGTGGGCGGCGACAACCAACCCCAGGACGAGCCCTCGGTCATGGCGAACACGAACGGCACGAGCGTGGCGGCGACCAGGCCGGTGCCCGCCAGATCGATCGTGCGGGCGCGGTTCGGGTCGCGGGATTCCGGCACCGTGCCCAGCGTGAACGGGATGCACACCAGTGCGATCGCCGCGTCGATCCAGAACAATCCCTGCCAGCCGGTGACCTCGTTGAGCACGCCGCCGACCACCGGGCCGGCCGCGGCCCCGGCCGCGGCCGCAGCGCCCCACAGGGCGACCGCCTTCATCTGCGCGGCCCCGGACGAGCTCACCGCGAGCAAACTCAGCCCGCTGGCCAGGATCGTCGCGCCGGCCGCGCCCTGGATCAAGCGGCCCAAGATGACCTGCACCCCGGTTCCGGCAATGCCGATGAGCACGCACGACACCACGAACAGGGCCAAGCCCGCCAGGAACAAGCGCCGCCGGCCGAAGACGTCGCCCAGCGCGCCGGACGTGACGATCACGGCGGCCCCGACCAGGAGGTAGCCGGTCACCGCCCACTGCAGCACGTTGATCGGGGTTCCCAGGTCCGCGCTGATCGAGGGGATCAGGATGCTCACAGCGGAGGTGTTGGCGTTGACGACGAACGTGGACAAGCACGCCGTGCCCAGGACACCCCATCCCGCGCGCACGCCGGATTCCGCGCCACCCGCCAGAGCGCTCATACCGCCACGATCGCCCGGATCCGGCACCGTCCACAGAACCGAAGGACCCGAAAAGGTGCTCGCGCGCCGGGAAGTCGGAGGAGTTGTGGTCGCGCCTCCAAGACTGAGGAGGACCTCTGGGACGACCGAGGCGGCGAGTTGTGCGTTCGCCGGATCGCCGACGGCCAGATCGTCATGAGCCACCGGCCGGGCGACCACTTCGTCGGCATGGCGTGGTCACCGGATGGCCGCTGGCTCGTCATCGGCCTCGTCGACGGTGTGATCCGGGTGATGCGCACCGGCCTGCCGCAGGAAGCCCCTGAGGGCCTGCGGTCGCCGAGCCGTCCCTGACCGCCTCAGCCGGGCGGGCTCCCGGTTGCGGGCGCCGAGTTGTCCAAAGTGGATCAGATCTGGCATTCGCGTCATCGTCCACTGTGGACGAGATCAGCCGGGCAGCGGCAGGCTGGCGCCGAGGGTGGGGGCGAGCTGGGCCGGGGTGGCGTCGCGGTGCGAGTCCATGATCGCGATCGCTCGCTCGGTCTGCCCGCGGCGCAGCGCGTTGATCAGCTGCCGGTGCTCGCGGACGATCCGGCGGCGCGCCGACTCGTCGTACAGGTACACCGCGCGGTACGCCTCCGTCATCTTCCAGATGCGTTCGATCTCGTCGACGACCAGGTTCAGGCCCGAACTGCGGAAGATGACGAAGTGGAAGTCGTGGTTGAGCTCGATGATCCGCAGGACGTCGACCGCCTCGGCCGCGTCCGCGATGCGCTCGTTGATCTCGGTCAGCTCGATGATCTGCGCGGTGCTCAGCCGCGGCAGCTCCCGCAGCGCGATCGCCTCCAGTGCTGCGCGCATCAGATAAGCCTGGCGCAGTTCCTCCGACGACAGCCGGGCCACCGTGTAGCCGACGTTCGGCTGGTGGCGCACCACGCCCTCCGCTTCGAGCGACTTCAGCGCTTCGCGGACCGGCACGCGGCTGACGCCTAAGCGTTCGGCGAGCGCCTCCTGGCGCAGCGGCTGGCCCGGCAGCAGCTCCTGGCTGCGCATCATCTGCCGGATCAACTCGACGGCGCGGCCCACCGAAGTCTCCGCCATGCCCTCACCTCACGCTCCGCTGGATCGGTGCTCGCGAGAGTAACGCACCGTGGTGATCCGACTTCGGGCGCAACGTATTGACAAACCCGCTGGCCGAGCGCACCGTATCCCCCAACGCGGTGCGTAAATAGCGACAGCGTTGTGCATATCGCAACATTAAAGGTTGGAGGCCGGTTTGGCGAGCTCGGGACTCCTGCAGACCGCGGATCGGGCCATGCAGGTGCTGCTTTCCTTCTCCGACCAGCGGCCGGAGTGGGGCGTCAGCGAGCTCGGCCGTGAACTCGGGCTCGACAAGTCCGTCACGCAGCGGCTGCTGGCCACGCTCGCCAGCCGCGGCTTCGTCATCGCCGACCCCGAGACCCGGCGATACCGGCTCGGACCGGCGATTTCGCAGCTCGCCCGGGTCGCCGAGCGCAGCGGTGCGCTGAGCCTGATCGCCAGGCCGGTGCTCGCGAAGCTGGCCCGGGAGACGGGGGAGAGCGCCGTGCTCAACGTCGCGCACGGCGGCTCCTACCGCACGGTGGCCGCGGTGGACGCTCGCGGGCCGCTGAGCTACTCGGCGATCGTCGGGCACGTGATGCCCGGTCACGCTGGGTGTTCGGGGCACGCGTTGTTCGCCGGGCAGCCGCTCGACGAAGTCCGCGAGTTCTTCGGGCCCGAACCGCTCACCCGGTTCACCCCGAACACCCCCACCACCTACGCCGAACTGGCGCAGCGGTGGCAGGAGGTCCGGGACACCGGGGTTTCGGTGTCGGACGGCGAGTTCGACGCGAACGTCGGCGCCGTCGCGGTGCCGTTGCTGCTCTCCGGCGCGACGGTCGCCTCCCTGACGTTGATCGGCCCGGCCGAACGCGTCACCGGCCGGATCGGCGACCTGATCGCCCCGCTGCGCGCCGCCGGCGCCGACCTGTCCAGCCGACTCGCGCCCGGCAGCGCCGGGTCGCCCAGCTGACCGACCGTTTTCCGGAAAGGCTGTTCATGACCATCAGCGACCCCGTGGCCGGCGCCGAACGCGCGCATCCGCGGGCCTTCGAGCCCACCGTGCTGGTGATCACCATCGTGCTCTCCGTGGTCGGGGCGATAATCGGCCTGCACCTGATCACCACGCTCGGGATCTCGGCCAACACCTCCGTCATCGGCGCGCTGATCGCGATGATCATCGGCCGGATCAACGTCGCCGCGCTGCGCAAGATGCGCTCCGTGCACCGCCAGAACCTGGTGCAGAGCGCCGTTTCCGGTTCCACCTTCGCCGCCGCGAACTCGCTGCTGGCGCCCATCGCGGTGCCCTTCGCGTTCGGCCGCGCCGACCTGGTGTGGCCGGTCTTCGCCGGCGTCGCGATCGGGCTGTTCGCCGATTCCTTCGTGCTGTACCGGCTTTTCAACTCGCGGCTGCTGCCCGCGCAGGCCCCTTGGCCGCCCGGCATCGCCGCCGCCGACACCATCATCGCCGGGGACAAGGGCGGCCGGCGGGCCGCCGTGCTGGCCGGCGGCGCCATCGTCGGGTTCATCGGCGCCTTCTTCAAGCTGCCGGTCTCGGCGGCCGGCGTGGCCTTCATCGGCAACATCTGGGCACTCGGCATGTTCGGCGTCGGGCTGCTGTTCAGCCAGTACAGCCCCACCTGGTTCAACGTCAACATCGGCAGCCTCTACATCCCGCACGGCGTGATGATCGGCGCCGGCCTGGTCGCCCTCGGGCAGGCCGCCTACCTGATGTTCCGGAAGAAGGAGCGGAGCACCGAGCGCACCACCTCGGTCGATCCGAGCGAGGTGCCGCAGGTCGACGAGAAGGCGCTGCGCAAGGGCGTTCTGCAGGGCTACGCGCTGTTCGTGCTCGGTGCCGCCGTCGTCGCCCTGGCCGGCGGGCTGATCTCGGAGCTGTCGGTGCCGGCGCTGATCCTCTGGGTCCTGGCGGCCGCGCTGGCCGCGATCATCCACGAGATCATCGTGGGGCTCGCCGCGATGCACTCCGGCTGGTTCCCGGCCTTCGCCGTCACGCTCATCTTCCTGGTGCTCGGCCTGATCCTCGGGGTGCCGCCGGTGGCCCTGGCGCTGTTCGTCGGCTACACCTCCGCGACCGGGCCCGCGTTCGCCGACATGGGCTACGACTTCAAGGCGGGTTGGCTGCTGCGCAAGGAACACCGGCCCTACGACGCTTTCGAGCGCTCCGGCCGGTTCCAGCAGTACCTCGCCTCGCTGGTGGGCTTCGCCGTGGCGACCGTCGCGGTCGCCGTCTCGTGGCAGGCCTTCTTCGGCGACGGGCTGCTGCCGCCGGTCGCCAAGGTCTACGCCGCCACCATCCACGCCGGGCTGTCCGATCCGAACGTGCTGATGACGTTGCTGCTGTGGGCGATTCCCGGCGCGCTGATCCAGTTCTTCGGCGGCGCGAGCCGGCAGATGGGCGTGCTGCTGGCCACCGGCCTGCTGATCGCCACCCCGCAGGCCTGCTGGCTGGTCTTCGGCGCCCTGGTGGTGCGGATCGTCTACCGCTGGCGGCGCGGCGACAAGGCCGACGAGGACCTCAACCTCGTCGGCGCGGGCCTCATCGCAGGCGACGCGCTCTATTCGACCAGCCGGATCTTCGAATCCAAGTGACCCGGTCTTTTCGCGGAAATGTAATGAGAGAAGGGGAGTTGTCGTGGAGGTTGTGAGCCGAGTCGAATCCCGGCCGGAGTACCTGTCGTGGGAGGCCGCGATCGGCGCCCGCAAGCTCGTTGAGCAGGTCATGCTGGTCAAGCCGGGCGAAGAGGTGGTGCTCACCGGTGACACCTCGACCGACCGGCGCGTCGTGGAGCTCACCGCGCAGGCGGTCGCCGCGGCCGGGGCCACGCCGACCGTGATCTGGTACGAGACGCGGCCGAGCTCGGCGATGGAACCGCCGGCTCCGGTGGCCGGCGCGATCGCCAAGGCCGACGTGTGGATCGAGTTTAGCGTCGCCTACATCATGCACAGCGACGCCTTCCGCGCCGCCATCGCGAACGGCGCCCGCTACACCAACCTGACCGGCATGGACATCCCGATGCTGGTCGACACCGTCGGCAAGCCCGACTTCGAGGGCGTGATGCGGCTGGGCCGCGCGCTGGTCGCGCTGCTGGAGCAGGCCGACGAGGTGCGCATCACCGCCGCCAACGGCACCGACCTGGTCGGCCGCAACCAGGGCCGCCCGATCAACCTGCGTGGCAAGCCCGCCGAGAAGCCAGGCGAGACCGTGATGCTCTCCGGCCAGATCTCCTGGAACCCGATCGAGGAGACCCAGAACGGCACCCTGGTGTTCGACGGCGCGCTGTGGCCGCCGGCCGAGATCGGGCTGCTGCGCTCCCCGGTGCGCTGCAAGGTGGAGAACGGCGTGGTCACCGAGATCACCGGCGACCGCGACGCCGAGGTGTTCCGGAACTGGATGGAGTCCTTCGACGACCCGAACATGTTCCGGCTGGCGCACTGGTCGCTGGGCTTCAACCCGGGCGTGCTGGTGCCCACCGGCCGCATCGTGGAGGACGAGCGGGTGTTCGGCTGCGTGGAGATCGGCATCGGCACCAAGGGCGCGTGGATCGGCGGCGAGCCGTGGGTGGCGGCGGCGCACACCGACGGCAGCGTGCTCGGCCCGTCGATCTACCTCGACGGCGCGGCGATCGAGCTCGACGGCCGTTACGTGCACCCGGAGCTGGTGCGGATCTGCCGCGAGATCGGCGTCCCCGGGTACTGAGAGCCCGGGTACTGAGAGCCCGGGTATTAATTGAATCTGCGGCAGGGCACGGGGCCGTGAGTCTTTTGGGTCGCTGTAGAGGCTGTTTTGGATGTGGTGACGTGCGGGTGTGGTAACGCGGGCGTTTTGTCTTTGAAGCGGCGCAGCCGCTTAGCCCACCCTCGCAACCGGCACCGCCGCGGGTTCACGGTGCCCACCCCTCTGGGGTTCTTCCAGCGAGGACAGCCCCGACGTGGTGAATTGGCATTCATGATGTCGGGGATCCCACAGCGGGAAGACCGCGGTGACTCCCGCAGGGGGGCCGCCACCCACACCGCCACGCAGGACGAGTTCGGAAACAGGCTCTATAGCAGCCCAAAAGACTCACGGCACCGTGCTCCCCGCCAACCGCGAAGCTCTTGGTCCACTTTGGAAGGTAGGTCGGATGTCCGCCGTCACGTATCGCCGCCCGGGCCTGGTGGCCCGGGACCACGTCTTCCGGGTTCCGTTGCGCCACGACGACCCGGGTGCCGGGGAGATCGAGGTCTTCGGCCGGGCGGTGGTGGCGCCCGGCAAGCAGGACCAGGAACTGCCGTGGCTGATCTACTTCCAGGGCGGGCCGGGCGGCAAGGCGGAACGGCCGCTGAGCACCAGCGCGTGGCTGCGCCGCGCCCTCCAGGACTACCGCGTGCTGCTGCTGGACCAGCGCGGCACCGGACGCAGCACGCCGGCCAACCGCCAGACGCTGGCGGGCCTGTCGCCGGCGGAGCAGGCCGAGCACCTGAGCCTGCTGCGCGCCGATTCGATCGTCCGCGACGCCGAGGTGCTGCGCAAGCAGCTGATCGGCGATGAGCCGTGGTCGGTGCTGGGGCAGAGCTTCGGCGGTTTCTGCGCGCTGACGTACCTCTCGCTGGCGCCGGAGGGGCTGCGCCAGGTGATGATCACCGGCGGCATCCCGACGCTGACCGGACACGCGGACGACGTCTACCGCGCCGCGTATCCGCGCACGTTGCGCAAGAACGACGCCTACTTCGCCCGCTATCCGGAGGACGCCGCCATCGCGCGCCGCGTCGTCGACCACCTCGCGGAGCACGAGGTGATCATGCCGACGGGGGAGCGGCTGACACCGGAGCGCTTCCAGTCGCTGGGCATCCAGTTCGGCCAGGCGTCGCGGTTCGACGCGCTGCACTACCACCTGGAGGAGGCGTTCGCCGGCAGCGTCCTCTCGGACACCTTCCTGCGCGGCGTCGACGCGGCGCTCTCCTTCGCCGAGCGCCCGCTGTACGCCGCGCTGCACGAGGCCATCTACTGCCAGGGCACCGCGTCGCAGTGGTCGGCGCAGCGGGTGCGCGCGGAGTTCGACGAGTTCGACTGGTCCCGGGCCGGCCGCGTCAACTTCACCGGCGAGATGATCTACCCCTGGATGTTCGAGCAGGACCCGTCGCTAGTGCCGCTGCGGGAGGCCGCCGAGCTGCTGGCCGCCAAGCAGGACTGGCCGCACCTCTACGACCTCGACCGGCTGGCCCGAAACGACGTGCCGGTCGCCGCGGCGGTCTACCACGACGACATGTTCGTCGACCGCGACCAGGCGTTGGAGTCGGCGCAGCAGGTGCGAAACGCGCGGGCGTGGGTAACCAACGAGTACGAGCACGACGGAGTCAAGTCGTCACCGGCCGTGTTGGATCGGCTGCTGGCTATGAACCGCGGCGACGCCTGACGTGCACGGTGGGCCACCACGCCGATGCGTGCTGCGGTCGCGCCCGCTATGGTTCGGTTCTCATGTCCCCCTCGGAGCCGAATTTCGCCGCTGGCGTGCCCTGGCAGCGCGTCTTCGACCAGGCGGCGTCCGCGATGGCGATCCTCGACTTGCAGGGCCACTACCTGTACGTCAACGAAGCTATGTGCCGGATGCTCGGCTACCGGCGGGAGGAGCTGGAGGGCCTTGACTACCGGGCCGTGACGCATCCGGACGACATCGACCCGGAGGGGCCGATGGAGTCCCCGGACCTGCTGGAGAAGCGCTACATCCGCTCCGACGGCAGCGTCATCTGGGCCCTGGTGGCGCGGTCGTTCATCCGGGACAGCCACGGCCGGGCCATCCACTTCCTGTCCCAGATCCAGGACATCACCCGGCGCCGGGAGGCGGAGCTGCTGTGGCAGCGCAGCTTCGCCAACGCGCCGATCGGCATGGCGCTGCTGGACCTCAAGGGCGCGTGGACCGCGGTCAACGACACGCTCTGCGCCATGCTCGGCTACACGCGCGAAGAGATGCTCTCGATGTCGTTCACCGACATCACCTACGAGGAAGACGAAGAGCAGGGCATGGCCGCGCTTTCCGAACTGGTCGAGGGCCACGTGGACAGCGCCAGCGTGGAGAAGCGCTACCGGCACAAGCAGGGCCATCCGATCTGGATACTGATCCGGGCGACGACCGTGCCGGGCGCCGACGGAGCCCCGGCGTACGTGGTCAGCCAGTACGAGGACATCGGCGAGCAGCGCCTGGTCGACGCCCGCCTCGCGCACCTGGCGCTGCACGATCCGCTGACCGGACTGGCGAACCGGGCGCTGCTCTCCGACCGGCTCGACCACGGGCTGCAGCAGCTGGCGCGCGGCGACGGCGTGCTGGCGGTGGTGCTGGCGGATCTGGACCAGCTCAAGCCGGTCAACGACCGCTTCGGGCACGCGCTGGGAGATCAGCTGCTGATCGCCGCCGCGCGGGAGCTGCAGCTGGCGGTGCGGGCCGGCGACACCGTCGCCCGCCTGGGCGGCGACGAGTTCGTCGTGGTCAGCCTGCTGCCGGACGAGGACTCCGCGCGGGCCCTGCGGGATCGCGTCGAGCGGCACCTGAACACCGACGTGACGGTGCACGGTGCCCGGATCCGGCTGCGCGCCAGCGTCGGCTACACCACGACCTCCGATCCCGCGATCGCGCCGGACATGCTGCTGCACGCCGCCGACCGGGACATGTACGCGAGCAAGCGGCGCCGCCGCGAGTCGCATGGCGGGGGCCGCTGACCGGCGCGTCAGGCGTCCAGTTCGGCCAGGGCCGCTTCGATCGCCCGGTGGAACGTCGGGTAGGCGAAGATCATCTCCCGCAGCCGCCGCACCGGCACCTCGGCGTGCACCGCCACCGCGAGCGCCCCGATGATCTCGCCGCCCGCCGGCGCGACCACGGTGGCGCCGACCAGGACGCCCCGTTCGGCGTCGGCGACGAGCTTGATGATGCCCTCGTTGCCGACCTTGTGGATCCAGCCGCGCGTCGACGCGGGGATCTGGGTGACCGCGGTGAGCACCTGGATTCCGCCTTCCCGGGCCCGGGATTCGGTCAGCCCGACGGTGGCGACCTCGGGGTCGGTGAAGGTGACCGAAGGCATCGCGCGGTAGTCGGCGACCTCGGAGTCCTGGCCGAGGATGTCGGCGGCCGCGATCCGCGCCTGGTACATCGAGGTGTGCGTGAAGGCCCCGTGGCCGGTGACGTCGCCGATCGCCCAAAGGCCGTCGGCGGCCCGCATCCGCCCGTCGACCGGGATGCTCCTGGCCCGCTCGTCCAGCCCGACGGCCGCGACGCCCAGCGCGCGCAGGTCGGTTTGCCGCCCGGTGGCGACCAGCAGGCGTTCGCCGGTGAACACTTCGCCGGACTCCAGGTGCACCTGGAACAGGTCGTCGTGCTTGACGCGGTCCACGGCGCAGCCGGTGCGGACCTCGATGCCGTCGGCGCGAAACGCCGCGGTGAGCACCTCGGAGGCCTCCGGTTCGGTCACCGCCAGCAGCCGCGGCCGCGACTCCAACACCGTCACCGAGGCGCCGAAGCGGGCGAAGACCTGCGCGAACTCCACGCCGACCGGGCCGCCGCCGAGCACCAGCAGCGATTCCGGCACCCGGGGCGCGGGCACCGCGTCGCGGTTGGTCCAGTACGGGCTCTCGGCGAGCCCGTCGATCGGCGGGACGAACGGGTCGGTGCCGGGGTTGAGCACGATGCCGCGGCGGGCCCGGAACACCTGGTCGCCGACGGTGACCTCGCCGGGCGCGCTGATCCGCCCGACGCCGCGCACCAGCCGGCCGCCGGTGTCCTCGAAGCGCCGCACCGCGATCTCGTCGTTCCAGCCGGTGGTCGCCTCGTCGCGGATGCGGTCCGCCACCGGCGTCCAGTCCGGCCGCACGGTGGCCTGCCCGGCGAGCGCGGGCACCCGCCGCGCCTCGCTGAGGGCGTCGGCGGCCCGCACCATCATCTTGGTCGGGATGCAGGCGAAGTACGGGCATTCGCCGCCGACCAGCCGCGATTCGACCGCGATCACGCTCAGGCCCGCGTTCGCCAGCCGGGCCGCCATGTCCTCGCCGCCCGGGCCCATGCCGATGACCACGACGTCGACCTCTTCGGTCACCGCACCCACCCCTTTTCAGCTTCCGGTGTCGGTTCCAGCCCAACACCACGGCCCGGCCCGCGCACGTCGAATGCCGTGAGTGATCATGGCCGCTCCAGCGACCATGATCACTCACGACCGCCTCGCCTCGTGAGCGATGATGGTCGCTCTGACGACCTGTCCTCGCTCAGGACCTCGTGAACAGTTTGTGTCTCAGGACCTCGTGAACGCTGGCTGGCCTGCTGCTGTGATCATCAGCGGTGGGTGG
>NZ_JBFAKG010000066.1:38496-57709 GCF_040655595.1 Saccharopolyspora sp. NPDC050389 | reverse complement strand
AAGACGCTCCGCACCGAACTGCTGGACCGCACACTGATCTGGAACGAGAGACATCTCCGGCATGCACTGCGCGAGTACGAACGGCACTACAACCTTGCCCTTGCCGAAAACCCCATCCACCCTGGTGAGAGTCGGCGTATGGGGTTCAATGTCGACCGGCGCCGCTCGAGTCGGCACTCTCGCGCGGCTGGCGATCAACGCAGCATGATGATTGACCGTGCTGCTGCGACTGACCTACTTGGGTGTGACCAACGCGTTCGCCATGCTGCGCCTGCTGCCAATGAGCGACCGAGACAAGGATGCGGAGATCCTGGCCCTGCGTCACCAGATCACGGTGCTGGAACGCCAACTCGGAAAGCACAAACCACGGTTCACCCCAGGTGACCGGGCCTTCCTCGCCGCGCTGCTCCACAGGCTCCCGAGGGAGGCGCTGCGCCGCCTGCGGCTGCTGGTGCGCCCGGACACGGTGCTGCGCCGGCACCGCGACCTGGTCGCCCGCCGGCACACGCAGGCGTCCAGGCCGAAGCGCCCGGGCCGACCGCGCACCGTGCGCTCAATCCAGGCTTTGGTACTGCGCCTGGCGAAGGAGAACCCCAGCTGGGGATACCGCCGACTGCACGGCGAACTTCTTGTCCTCGGAATCAAGGTGGCCGCAGCCACGGTCTCGGAAATCCTCAAAGAGGCAGGGATTGACCCGGCGCCACAACGAAACTCCACCACATGGGCCGCCTTCCTCCACTCCCAGGCCGACGCTTTGCTCGCCTGCGACTTCTTCGAGACAGTCACCCTAACCGGGACCCGTTTGTACGTGTTCGCGGTGATCGAACACGCCAACCGCCGCGTCCGTATCCTCGGGGCCACCGCACACCCCACTGCATCATGGGTGGTGCAGGCCGCAAAGAACCTCGTGATGGATCTGGAAGACGCCTGCTGCCGGGCACGATTCCTGATCCGGGACCGGGACGGGAAGTTTCCTGACCTGTTCGACTCTGTTCTCGCAGATGCGGGGATCGAGGTCGTGCTCAGCGGCGTCCGGATGCCGAGGATGAACTCGATCATGGAGAAGTGGGTCCAGACCTGCCGCCGCGAGCTGCTGGACAGGACCTTGATCTGGAACCAACTCCATCTGCTCCACGCCCTGCGCCAATTCGAACAGTTCTACAACGAACACCGGCCGCACCAGGGCATCGCGAACGCCCGCCCGCAACGCCCGCTGCCCGCCCCCATCGCCGATGGGGACACGATGACCCACCTCGACATACGGAAACGCGAACGTCTCGGCGGCATCCTCCACGAGTACAACCACGCTGCGTGACCTGCGCGGACGACGTTTTCGGCAAGCGCAGCGTCTACGAGCAGGTCTCCGAGGTCCCGGGACTCACGATCCACCATCCCGGCTTTTGGGAGGTCCCCTATCACGCCCGCACAGGGCTCACAGCGGCCGGCGGGGTCACCACGACAGTGTTCAAGAACGGCAATCTCATCGACGGCAGTGAGGCCATCAGGGCGAGTGCGGAAGGCCAGGGCACCATCGGGCAGAGGTTCATGCACACCTTCGTCCGCGGGGACATCGTGACGCTCCACGTGTACCGCTTCGGGGGCGGTGGCATCTACATCCTCAGCAACACCGACGGACGCACCGCAGTCATGGCGCACTGGGTGCGGGAGACATGGCAGCCCCAGTAGAGTTTCCGCGCAGCAGGCAACGTTTTAGGTCCTGACCAGCGCTGATAATGCTGTTAGTCGGGGCTGCGCCCGCCAGAGGTGTTCAGGAAACTGGACGCCGTACCGGTACTCACGGTTCCGTTGCTACTCGCACCCCCGGATGGCCTCGCTGGTGCGCTGCTGGTTACAAATAAGGGCCTCCGCAGCTGCGGAGGCCCTTGCCGGAACGCTAGCTCGAGTTTGACGAGCGTCTTTCGCACTGCTGAACTCCGCCTGCTCCAGAACTTCCGGCAGGGCTCAGGACTACGAACGTCCTTGAGTTGGACCATGCATTCCTTCGGGGCTGTCGCGCCATCGCCCCTTCGGTTCACCGACCCTCTCAATCGATTCACCGCACCCTTAGTACACGCCCGTTGAGGGCATAAGTCAATGGACCGAGAGCCATCTGAGCTGCTGAAACCTGGTGCAGACCCCCGTTGCTACACACGCCGCCGCAAGCAGCGTGTCTGGAGGACGTCGAACGAGACGCCTTCGTCCGGTTCAGGACGGCCGGCATGGCGGACAATGAGGGCCATGCGTCAGCGTGACCGGGATCCGCAAGGTCGAGCCCGCAGCGCCCGCCCTCGTGACGGACTCGGCCGCCCGCTGCCCTACGGCAGTCCTGGGGTGGAGTGCATGGACGAGGGCATGGTGCTCGCCCCGATGGAGAGCCTGGCCCAGGCCCAGCGGCTGCTCGACGATGCCCGCCCGTTCCACGCCCACGAAGTACTCGAAGCTGCCTGGAAGAACGCTCCCGGCGCCGAACGCGCGCTGTGGAAAGGGCTCGCCCAACTCGCGGTGGGCCTCACTCACCTGCGCCGAGGCAACGGTACTGGCGCTGCGGCACTACTTCGCCGGGCGCACGACCACATCCAGCCCTACATCCAGCAGCCCCCGTACTCGGTGGCCGCGGAGCAGCTCACCCACTACGCCACCGACCTTGCCACCCGGATCGAACGAGACGGCCCGGACGCCATCGCATCCGAGCAGCTGTCCCCGCAACTGCGCACCATCAGGGCACCGAAGGGTTGACCACCTCGCGCGCAGAGCAGTCCGAGAATCCAACGTCACCGAACTGCACGAGACCCGGTTGCCAACAAATTGCCAACTTTGCTCAGCGCCCTAGTTCGCCCGCGAAGCCCAACGCGTCAGCGCTCACGCGGGACTCCTGCCCCGGCCGAACTCATCAGTCGGCGGCTGGGTCGGTAGGTGCACAACCTCGTTCCAGACAGCACCGTGCGGCCGGCGACCAGGTGGATGACATCGGAGTCGGCCCAGAAGGTAACCGTGCCTGGCAGCGGGACACGTAACCGTGTCCCGAAACCGAGCACCCGCTACACGTGTGCCCTGGGGGCTGTTCGAGCACACCTCGGGACATCCGATAGCACCTGCCCCGAGCGTGAACCACGCCGAGATTCTCGCAGCTCACAAAGCAAATCAGCCTGTCCCGGCGAGGCGTCCTGTATGTGCCCAGGCGGGACAGGCGGGACAGCGAAAAGCCCCTGCATCACCCGATATCGGGAAGCAGGAGCCGTGTAGTTAGCGAGCCTCCGTCCTCAGACACAGTCGGTCACTCGCCTGTAACCGTGGCGCTTGTCCAAGGCCAGCGTTCACCACACCCGATGGGCAGGTGTACCGATGGCCAACAACCTGATGATCCAGCTCGCCCAGTCGATGGTCATCGAAGGCCAGACCCACATCTCCGCGTGATCAGCGCCAAGTGTCCAGCGCACACCGAAACCACCCACGCGGGTGAACAGCAACGCCTCCCACAACGCGACCCCATTTCAAACCCGCGAAACCGATCCTCCCAAAATCCTCCCAAAAATGCCGAAAAATCGAGACGGCACCCATCGGGACGATCACACAAGATCCACAACCGTGCACGAAAAAGCCCGCTGACCTGCACTTTTGTGCCGGTCAGCGGGCTCTCTTCACGGTCGGGCTGACAGGATTTGAACCTGCGACCCCTTGACCCCCAGACATGTCCACAAGAGACACTGACCAGCAAGAACCCAGAAACCGCAGTATAAACCGGTGCAGCTCACTGCCGTTCGGCGCGGTACGACGCGGCCCAAGCCAACACAATCCTCCCACTTTCCTCCCATCACCAGCGTCACACGACGAGACGTCGTTTCTCCCGTCACCGGGTCAGTGGCCAGCACCTCCTCACCCTCACGGATCTCTTCGATCGGCTTTGCCGACCCGTCCGCCATCAGGACCTGCGTACCGGGCACGAAGCTGTTCGGCTCGCAGGAATCCGGCAGCCTGGGCGGCATGCTTCCACCGCCGCGGCCGCTGATCGGCAAGATCGCATCAGGGACGAACGCTGGCACCTCAGCACCGTCCACCAGCACACCCAAGTCGACCGAAGGCGCATTGCGTGCCGGATCGGCAGCGGTGAGCGCGCCGCGAGCCACGGCGTGTCGGCACCCACGGCGCCGACCCGGACGGGCGCGCATGTCAGACTGCCAGGCGATGCATACCCCGTCCGACCTCGCCGACCTGCTCGAATGCGAACACCGCAGCATCCTCAAGCAAGCATTGGCGGCGGGACTGCCCGGCGCGCCGCGCCCGAGCTCCGGGCCCGACCGGCTGGCCGTCAAGCACGGCCGCGCGCACGAGGCAGCCACGCTCGAACGGCTGCGTGGCGAGCGCAAGACCGTGATCGAAATCGAAGAGAGCGACCAGGTCGCCGCCGCGAAGGCCACCGAGGAAGCGCTGCGGGCGAGCGCGCCGGTGGTCTACCAGGCCGTCTTCCACGACGGCGAGTTCTCCGGCCGCGCCGATTTCCTGCTCCGCGACGACCAAGGCCGCTACGAGGTCTACGACACGAAGCTCGCGCGGCACGCGAAGCCCTCCGCAGTCGTGCAGCTCACCGCGTACGCCGACGCGTTGCGCCGCGCCGGTTGGCTGGCCGGGCCGGAGATGCACCTGCTGCTCGGTGACGGCACCACGCGCAGCCTGCGCGTCGACGATTTCCTGCCGCTGCTCGATCGCCTCCGTGACCGGCTCGTCACGCGGCCGCCACGGCTGCCGGAACGCATGTGGGCCGACGAACGCCCCGCCTGCACCGGCTGCGGCTTCGCTGACCACTGCTCGTCCGCGCGTGAGACGGACCGGGACCTGTCGCTGGTCGCGGGCATGCGTGGCGAACAGCGGCGCAAGCTCGTGACGGCCGGGCTCGGCACGATCGACGCGCTCGCCACCGCCGAGCCGGCGGACCGGCCGCGTGACATGTCGGCGGGCACGTTCGCGACCTTGCGCGCGCAGGCCGCGATCCAGGTGCGGCAGGACGAAACAGGGGAATTGGCGTACGAGGTCATCGACCCGTCGGCGCTGGCCGAGCTGCCGCCACCGAGCCCGGGCGACATCTTCTTCGACATGGAAGGCGACCCGTATGCGCTCGCCGGCGCCGGGCTGGAGTACCTGTTCGGCGCCGTCACGCCCGACGCGCGCTTCACACCGTTTTGGGCGCATACGCGCCCGCAGGAGAAGCGTGCTTTCGAGGAGTTCGTCGACTTCGCCACCGCCAGGCTGACCGACGATCCGGACGCGCACATCTTCCACTACGCGCCGTACGAGGTCACGGCCGTCAAGCGGCTCGCCGCGGTGCACGGAACGCGCGAGGAAGCCGTGGACGAACTGCTGCGCAGTGGCCGGATGGTCGACCTGTATGCCGTGGTGCGCAAGGCTTTGCGCGTCGGCCAGCGGTCGTACTCGATCAAGTACCTCGAACCGTTGTACATGCCGGAAGCCCGCGACGGCGACGTGAAGACGGCCGTGTCGAGCATCGAGGCGTACGAGGACTACCTGACGCTCGCCAAGGCCGGCGACATCGAAGAGGCCGACGAGGTGCTGCGCGGCATCGCCGACTACAACGAGTACGACTGCGTGTCCACGTTGCGGCTGCTGGAATTCCTGCACCGCGTCCGCGAGGAAGCGGGCATCGAGCTCGCAACCCCGGCGCCGGAGTCCGAAGTGGATGCTCTGCTGCGGCAGACGGAGGAGGAAGAGGCCGCGCTGCGCCGGGCCGAACGCGCGGCCGCGCTGGCGGCGCTGGTCGACCCGCTGCTCGACGGCCTGCCCGATGATCCCGCCGACTTCACCCCGGACGACCACGCTCGCGCGCTGCTCGCCGCCTCCGTCGGTTACCACCGGCGCGAGACGAACCCGGCGTGGTGGGAGTTCTTCCGGCAGCTCGCCGCACCGGTCGGCGACCTGGAGGTGGACACGACCTGTGCTGTGCCGGTGTCGGTGTCCGCGGGGGAATGGGTGCCGCCGTCGGGACGGCTGCGCACGGCCAAGCGCACGCTCATGGTGGCGTGCGACCCGGACCGGCCGCATCCGTTCGCGGTCGGGGACGGCGTGCGGCTGCGGTACGGCGCCGATGCGCGGGACGCGAAAGTCGTGGCGGCGTCGGCGGTCGAGCTGACGCTGGAGGAGAGCAGCGCACCGGACAGCACGTCGAACGAGCGACCGGTCGCGGTCCTGCCGGGCGGCCCGGTGCGGCCCGCGCCGAAGGACGAGGCCGTGGCCGACCTGGCCCGGCTGGTCGGGGAAACGCTCCCGGAGCTGCCTGCGCATCCGGGCGTGGACCTGCTGCGCCGGATCCCGCGGTTGCGCGGCGGTGCGCTGCCCGCACCCGGCGAGGACTCGGTGGCCACCGTGATCGAGGCGGTCGACGCGCTCGACGGGTCGGTGCTCGCGGTGCAGGGCCCGCCCGGGGCAGGGAAGACGTACTTGGCGGGCAAGCTGATCGCGCACCTCGTGCGGTCCGGGCGGACGGTCGGTGTGACGTCCAACAGCCACAAGGCCGTGGAGAACGTGCTGTCCGCCGCGCTCGGCAACGCGCCGTCGATGGCGTGCGCGAAACGGCCACGCCGGACGCCGGATCCCGCGCTGCCGTGGGAACAGCCGAAGACGAACAACGCGTTGGCCAAATGGCGCGACGAGCACAACGACGGGCACCTCGTCGGCGGCACCGCGTGGACATTCGCGAACGCCGCCGTGCGCGAGGAACCGTTCGACGTACTGGTGATCGACGAGGCCGGGCAGTTCGCGCTCGCGGACGCGCTGGCCGTGTCGATGTGCGCGAAGAACGTGGTGCTGCTGGGCGATCCGCAGCAGCTGCCGCAGGTCGTGCAGGGCACGCACCCGGCGGGCGCGGAGGCGTCGGCGTTGGGGCACCTGATCGGCGACGCGGACATCATGCCGCCCGAGCTGGGCTACTTCCTGGACCAGACACGGCGCATGCATCCGGCCGTGTGCGCGCCGGTTTCCCGGTTGTCGTACGCGGGTTTGCTGCACTCGCACCCGTCCGCGGACCGTTCGGTCGACGGCTTCGCCTCCGGGCTGTACCTCGCGTCGGTGGAGCACCGCGGGAACACCACGCGGTCGATCGAGGAAGCGGCGCAGGTCATGTCGGTGATCGCGGACCTGCACGGGCGCACGTGGCAGGGCCGTCCGCTGACGGACGCGGATTTCCTCGTGGTGGCGCCGTACAACCTGCAGGCGCGGACGGTCACGCACGCGCTGGCCGACGCCGGTTTCGGCGACGTGCGCGTCGGCACGGTGGACCGGTTCCAAGGCCAGGAAGCCCCGGTGGTGGTGACGACGATGACGTCCTCGTCAGCGATCGACCTGCCCCGCGGACTGGATTTCCTGTTGTCCCGCAACCGGTTGAACGTGGCACTGTCGCGAGCGCAGTCGGTGGCGGTGCTGGTGTGCAGCCCGCGGCTGCTGGAGGCGGACATCCGGACGGTCGAGCAGATGCGGCTCGTCTCCGGGATGCTCGGACTGCTGCGGGACGCCCACCCCTGGCCCGCTCGCTGAACCCCAACCCCTACTCGCCCCAGCCCTAGTACTGCAACGGCTCTTGTTGTCTCGTTGACGACACCTCTTCAAGAGTCCAATCCGGACCGAAGTAGACGACCACCAGCCCGTTCGTGCGCAGGTAGTCGACTAGGTTCGCGCCAGGACGCGGCAGGGTGCGGCGATCGAGGCCCCGAACCAAGCCCACCTCGAAGCTCTCGCCGACGGCGCTGCCGGGCCACGAGGATGTCCGCCCAGCACGGTCGGCGCGAGCAACGGGGGACAGCATTCGGCGAGACCCTCGGTTCGTCGCCGAAGAGGGCCTCGCCGCATGATTACTGCCGGGTCGTCACAAGCTGTACGCCCACAACTCGTACACGCCGTTGTTTTGCCGGCACTCGTGCGGCAGGCTCGGGCCCCCTCCGGTCATGTCTTCCCAGGCTTTCTCGCACTGGGCCGCGGTGTAGTACCAATGACCCGTGTAGGTCCAACCTTCCGCTGCTGCGGGCGTTGCGGTGGCCGCCAGCACACTGAGCCCGAGAACGGCGCCGATTGCGAACTTCTTCACCAGGAATCCTCCCGTTGACCAACATGCAGTTGCGCTCCAGCCGAATCGAGACGTTCCACGCGTTCTCATCAGCTGTCATCGCTCTTTCGCGGGCAAAGCGGGAGCGCCGCACCAACCGTTGTGCCGACTGGGATTGATCGGTGCCGATGTCGATGACGCAGCACCACCGGCTTCGACTCCCCCGTGGCTTGACGGATGCGCAGGCCCGCACTGCCCGGCGACCGCAACTGACGGTTAAGATTTCACCTGTACCAGGACGAAAGCCATTCGCAGCACGGAACTCTGCCCGAACATCCATCCTTCTTGACCCGTCCGTACAGCCGACCGGGATGCGGCTTCGGGCACGGCTCGCCCGGAACTCAACCGCAGGCCAAGGCGATGACACCGGACAGCCGATCCCCGGCCTCGTAGATGAAGTACGGCACCCCCTGTCCGTCCCGAAGGCCGGTGCGGCCGCGCGTCCGTTTTCCGGTGCTGCGGAACGCGAATCGTAGAAGATGCCGAGGTGGTCGCGCCGGTCGAAGTCGTTGCCGACTTCCGTGATGAGGATGTTGCCCCCGCTCCCCTTGTCGGTGTGGTAGACGACGTACGTGCTGCCGTTCCGGTGCAGCAAGTGCGGCCCGCTGACATTGACCGCCCCGACCTCCGCGTGGTCGATCAGCGGCTCAGGATCGAAAGCCCATTCGCGGCCGTCGGATGACCATCCCCAGCAGATGTCGCGGTGATCGGCCGTCGTGTTGCGCATGAAGACCATCACGTAGCGGGCACCGTGCGCGGGCAGGTCGTGGCGGAACACCCTGGCGTAGCTGGTCTCCGTGGTTCCCGAGGGCATCATCGAGGTGGTCAGCACGGCTCTGTCGTAGGTGAACCGGATGCCGTCCTTCGAGCGTGCGAGGCGAGTCGTGGTGTTGTCGCCGTGGAAGTACAGCCACTTCTCACGGGCCTCGGCATGCCACAGCACGTGCGGGGAGGAGACGTGGTCGACGCTGTAGTGCGGCTGCCACTTGTTGGCGACGATCGGGTTGTCCGGGTACTCGGTGAACGGGCCCTCCAGCGAATCGGCGTAGGCCAGGCAGATGCCACCAGGCTCCTCGTGCGGGGCGTAGTAGAGGTAGTAGCGGCCGAGCGGGTTGCTCAGCCGGTCGTACACGCCGCGGACGCAGGGGAAGATGATTTCGCCGGTGGGGTTGTACTTGAGCTGCTCCGGCTTGAGAAGGGTGCGCACGTAGTGGTAGTCGGGGAAGCCACCGGGGGCCGCGGCTGCGTGCCGGGCACCGAACTCGCCGGCTGCGAGCAGAGCGCCGCCCGCCATCGCGGTGCGCAGGAAAATGCGACGATCCAGTTCCATGGAGAACTCTCCACTTCGGACGAGGAATTAGAGGTGGGTGGCGGCAGTGACGCACAAGCCGCCGAGCGCGACGCACCACACGTAGGGCAGGGTGCGCAGCATTACCCGCTGCGGGCTGACGCCGGAGTACTGCGCCGCCCACACCGTCTGGGTGCTCGTCGGGTCGGAAACACCGAAAACCTGGTTGTACGAGGCGGTCAGGCCCAACACGGCGACCGCCGGGTAGATGCCCGCCGCGATCAGCACACCCGCGATCCCGGCGCCGAGACCGAAGACGTTGAGCGGCCCCCGGTACAGGCACAGCGGCACCAGCAGCCGCGGCCGAGATCGGCTCGTCGGAGTACTCGGCCATCGCGTCCCCGCACTCCGGCCACCAGGCGGGCGGTGTCCTTCGGAGCGAAGAGCTCCAGCTCGACGCCGAACGACGAACGACGAACGACACCATGCCGGCCGGGCTTCAACACGCTGCGTTGACGCCACCCGCGAAGTTCAGGTCGGCGGACTTGCTGCGGCCCCTGGACGGGCTGATCATCGCGACTCCGATGAGCCCGGCTGGTCAGTACAGTTCGATCACCAGTTTGTCGCTCAGCGCTCGGGAAACGCACAGGGCCATCTGGTCGCCGGCGGCCTTGTCCGCGGCGGACAGGCACTTGTCGCGGTGGTCGGGGGCGCCGTCGAGCACTCCGGACACGCAGGAGCCGCAGATTCCCTCTTCACAGGACTTCGCCACCTCCACGCCGCTTTCCGTCAGGACCGAGAGGATCGACCGGTCAGCCGGGATCTCGAAGACCTCGCCGGTGTCGAGTTCGACGGTGAACGGCGCGTCGGCGCTGGTGTCGACCTCGGTGGCGGTGAAGTGCTCGACGTGGACGTGGTCCGCGCCGACGGCCGGGGCGAACACGTCGGTCACCTGGTCCATGAATCCCTGCGGCCCGCAGGTGTAGACGTGCGCGGACGGGGCGAGGTTCGCTGCGACGTCGGCGAGCAGGGCCGGTTGTTCGGTGCGGGGAACACCGAAGTGCAGGCGCACGTGGTCGCGGAATCCGGCGCGGTGTTCGAGCAGGTCGGCGAAGGCGGCTTCGCCGCGGGTGCGGGCGAAGTAGTGCAGCTCGAACGCGGCACCGGCGAGGTGCAGTTCGTGGGCCATGCTCAGCAGCGGGGTCACGCCGATCCCGCCGGCGACGAGGACGTGCTCGTCCGCGTCGCCGGCGAGGGACAGCAGGTTCCGCGGCCGCCCGATCTCGAGGTGGTCGCCGACCGCCACCGCGTGGAGGGCCGCCGAGCCACCTCTCGACTCGGGTTCCCGCTTCACCGCGATGAGCACGGACCGCCGGTCGTCGGGCGGACCGCAGAGCGAGTACTGCCGCAGCACCCCGGTCGGGCCGGTGACGTCGATGTGCGCACCCGCCCGGTGCGGGCCGAACGGGGCGCCGTCCGCGCGGACCAGCCGCAGTGCGCGGATGCCGGTGGCCTCGTCGGTGACCTCCGCCACCCGGACCCGGACGTTCGTCATCGCGACTCCCCTCTCAACGCAGGTAGAGGCCGCCGTTGGCGTCCCAGCAGGCGCCGGTGACCGATGCGGCGTCCGGCGAGACGAGCAACGCCACCATCCGGGCGATGAACGCCGGGTCGCCGAGCCGGCCGACCGGGACGCTCTTCGCGTATGAGTCGAGGGCGTCCTCGCCAACGATGGACCGCACCATCGGGCTGTCCTGCGGCCCGGGGGACACGGCGTTGACCGTCACCCCGCAGGGCGCGAGTTCCCGGGCGAAGGCCTTGGTCGCCGACATGATCGCGCCCTTGGACGAGGCGTAGTGGCCGCCGGTCGCGGTTCCGCCGTTCTGCCCCGCCAGCGAGGCCATGTTGACGATCCTGCCGTAGCCCTGGCCCGCGAAGTGGGCGCCGAAGATCTGGCAGGCGGTGAAGGTGCCGGTGAAGTTGACGGCCATGACGGCGTCGAGCTCCTCGGGCGTGATCTCCAGCAGCGGGGTCGCCTGCGTGCGGGCGGCGTTGTTGACCAGGACCTGCACCCCGCCGAAATCGGTCACCACGTCGGCGAGCAGCCGCTGCAGGGCGGCCCGGTCGCGCACGTCGACGAGGTACCCGCGCGCGGTGGCGCCGGTGCTGTCCAGCTCCGCGGTCAATGCCGCGGCATCGTCCACGTCGGCCACGGCGACGCAATAGCCTTCCGCGTGCAGGCGCCGGACGATGAACTCGCCCAACCCGCCGGCCCCGCCGGTCACCACGGCGACCTGTGCGTCCGGGGCGCTCACAGCAGGAATCCCGCGGCAGGCACGGCGTCTTCGCTGTCCACGAGGCGGACGACCTTCTGCACGATGCGGTCCTCACCCGTGGGTGAGAGCCGGATCCGGTGGACCAGGTCGCCGGCCCAGATGTCGTGGTGACCGCGCTTGTAGGCGATGAGGATCTGCGCCGACCGCAGCACGACCTCGTCGTCGGAGACCGACTCGGGCACGAAGCGGGACACGGTGCGCACCGTGCGGGCGGCGTCGACCGCCGCGATCGCGTAGCCCTCGATCATTCGGGTCACGCGCATCTGCCGCATGCGGGCGTCGTCGTAGACCATGTTGAGCGAGTCGGCGAAGTCCTCGGTCTGCGGATCGATCGGGATGATGTAGAGGCCGTCCTCGGTGTAGAGGCCGTTCCAGGTGACGTAGTCCTTGCGGTCGAGCAGTTCGGCCTCGCGCCAGACCAGCTCGATCGACCGGACGACCCTGGGGTCGGTCGTCGAGATCGGGGCCCGGGATTCCGTCGCGGTCGCGTCAGTCATCGCCCATCATCTCCTTCCACTTGCCGTAGGCCGCGCGCATTCCGGTCTCGTCGGTGACGTGGGCGGTCGGCCAGCCTTCCGGACTGGTCGTCTCGCGGCCGAGTCCGCGGTTGACCATGATCGGCATCTCGGGTGCGCCCTGCGCCCCGCGCTGGACCCGGTCCCACCCCTCGGCGTCGTCGGGGGTGCCGAACCCGAACGGGCCCTGGAAGTGCTCGTGGATGCGCAGGCGCTCGCGGTTGACGGCCTCGACCTCGGGCGGGCCGTCCGGGCCGATCGCGACGTGCTCGATCCAGGTCTCGTCGACCGCGACGGGGCGCAACACCCGGAAGAACGCCGACGACATCGACACGTTCGGGAAGAGGTTGAGGTTGAAGCCGGTGCCGTGCATGGCCCGGACCAGCTTGCGCACCTGCGCCGGGTCGAGGGTCTTCGACAACTCGTGGACGAGGTCGTCGAACCGGCCCTGGAGCGGCTCGGTGCCGTCGTCGGCATCGAGATCCGAGTGCTCGGGCACCATCTGCATGACGCTGTGCCCGTTGCCGAGATCGTGGGTGATCGCGGCGGGATCGGTCATGAACGACATCATGTCCGCGGTCTCGGCGTCGACGGAGGCCATCCAGGACCGGTGCACGATCGGGAAGTGGTAGCCGTCGGTGGTGTTCTCCAGCTGGATCTTCCAGTTGCCGCGGAACTTGAACCGGTGCTTGCCCAGCACCTTGATCGGGTAACCGCCGCCCTGCTTCATGAACAGGTCGATCCATGCTCGGGCGTCGCCGAGGAACTCCTCCAGAGGCTCGGCGGCATCGTTGAACGTCGCGAACACCAGCCCTCCGTAGGACTCGGTGCGCAGCGTCTTCAGCGACAACTCGGCCTTGTCGACGACTCCCTCGTAACCGTCGGGGTACGGGATTCCGCGCAGCTTCCCGTTCAGGCCGTAGGACCAGGCGTGGTAGGGGCAGGTGAAGCCGTTGGCCTTGCCGCTGGGCTTCTCGCAGATGCTGGCACCGCGGTGGCGGCAGCGGTTGAGCAGGGTGCGCAGTTCGCCCTTGCGGTCGCGGGTGACGATCACCGGCTGCTTGCCGACGTGGGTCGACTTGAAGGTGCCCGGCCCGGGCAGCTCGCTCTCGTGCGCGACCCACACCCAGGTCC
This sequence comes from Saccharopolyspora sp. NPDC050389, assembly GCF_040655595.1. Lineage (NCBI taxonomy): Bacteria > Bacillati > Actinomycetota > Actinomycetes > Pseudonocardiales > Pseudonocardiaceae > Saccharopolyspora > Saccharopolyspora sp. NPDC050389. Next base: position 44,332 of record NZ_JBFAKG010000066.1, on the reverse strand, counting down.
GTTCGAAGATCCGGGTCAGCTCCTCGTCGAAGATGTCCGGATCGGTGTAGAGGCTGCCGGCGACCCGGTCCCCGGCGACCAGCTCGGCGGGGGCGGTGGCGTTGTCGGTCATCGGGTTCTCCCTGTTCAGTCGGGAAGCTCGACGTCATCGCGGACGGTCAGCGGGCGGCCCATCCGGGCCTCCACGTGGGCGAAGCGCCACAGCTTGGCGCGGTCGCCGGCGACCGGCGTGGTGCGGAAGAGGTTGCAGGCGGCCTTGACCGTCTCCTGCGAGTCGACGTCGGCGAGGATGTAGCAGGTCCACGGCCAACCCGACGACGGCCCGACCACGTGCGAGTCGTCGTCGATGTCACCGATGAAGTCCACCCCGGGCAGCGCCTTGAGCCGGTCCATCATCGAGACGAACGCCTGCCAGACGTCACCGGCCTCGATGCCGTCGGTGGGCAGGTCGAAGAAGTTCTGGTTGATGCCGATGCAGAACAGCACGCGGAGCGGCTGCGCGGTCATGCGGGTCTCCTTCGTCGTTGAAGCCGAATCTGTTGGTTCAGCTGGTCGTTTCAAAATGCGGCGCAAGCCGCATGCGGTGTGGGACTCAGCTCGCACCGCCGCGGGTTCTCAGGCTGTGCCCGCCCTTCTGGGCCACTGGGCGAGGCCAGTCCCCGACGCCGCGTATTGGACATGCGCAAGTCGGGGCTCCCGCAGACCTGACGGCGGCCGTAACTCCCGCAGGGGGCCGCCACCCGCACCGCCACGCAAGCCCATTCCGCGAAGACCTCTCAGCGGAAACCTGGTGCGGTCGGCGGCATTCCCATGAGGACCGCGCCAGCGGCGTCGTACATCGCGGGGCCGAGGAAGGCGTGCTGCTTCGGGACGAGGGCGTCGCCGTGCAGCAGCTGCAACGGATGTGCGCTGTGGATCGGCGCGGTGCCGGAGATCTCCAGCAGCCGGCCGACGACGTCGGACGCGGTCTTCGCGAGGTGCGCGGAGGCAAGTCGCAACCGCGCGTTCTGCTCGTCGGTGGCGTCGTCACCGGAGACGACGGCATCCCAGACCTCGTGGCTTAGCTCGTAGAACCACGCTCTCGCCGAGTGCAACGCCGCCTCCGCCCCGGCGATCTCGGCGCGGTAGTAGGCGCGGTCGGCCAGTTTCGGGGCGCCGGTGACCCCGGCGTACCCGGCGCCGACCTCCTCGGCGTAGTCGAGCGCGGCGCGGGCGACGCCGGCGCCGACGACGGCGAGAACCTGGGCGGCGTAAGCGATCGCCGGGTAGCGGTAGAGCGGTTCGTCCACAGTGGGCTGTCCGCCGCGGATGAAGGTCCACTCCCGCGACACCTCGACGTCGCGGACCACCAGATCGAAGGATCCGGTGCCGCGCATGCCGACGACGTCCCAGTCCTGGACGATCTCGACCTGCTCGGGGCGCAGCAGCGCGGTCCGCGGCTTGCCGCCGGTGGATTCGTCGCCCGGAATGCCCACGCCGAGGACGTCCGCACCCATGCAGCCGCTGGCGAACTTCCAGCGCCCATCGACCCGGAAACCGGTTTCGGTCGGTGCGGCGGGTTGGACCGGGAAGAGGCCGCCCGCGAACGCCACGTCCGGGCCGTCCCGATACAGCTCGGCCTGCGTCGCGACGGGCAGCGCCGCGAGGTAGACGAGCGCGGACCCGAAGCTGGCGACCCAGCCGGTGGAACCGTCCACGACCGAGATCCGCTCGATCCGCGCCAGGAAATCCGCGGGCGCGAGCGGCTCACCGCCGAACCTCGCGGGGGTGGCGGCGCGGTAGAGCCCGAGCTGCTTGAGCCGGGCGATGAAGTCCTTCGACACGTAGCGCTGCTCGCGGAACTCGGTTCTCCGCTCGGCGAGTTCTGCGAGCACGTCCTCGAAGGTGACACCGTTCCCCGCCGGCGCATCGGCATCCGGGCGAACCTGTTGGGTGTGCACCATCTCAGCTCCCTCGTAGTTGCTGGATGGCTCCCGACGTTACGAACGCTCCCGCCGCCGCGAAAGTGGTATTGCCTCTGCCTCCGTAGGGGATTCCTTCAGTGCGGGTCCGGGCGCACCGCCCTTACGCTGGCTCGATGGAGGTCGATCCCCGCGTGCCCGAGCTGACGGCGCAAGACTTCGTGGCGATGGTGAACGCCACCCGGATGTGCGTGCTCGTGCACGACGCCGCGAGCAAGGACATCCTCTGGGCCAACCCCGCCGCGTGCGAGATGCTCGAGTGGAGCGTCGCCGAGCTGCGCCCGCTCAAGGCCGACGACATGAGCAGCTCGGCGCAGCAGTACGACCGGGTGATCGGCCGCGCCTGGCTGCAGGAGGCCGTCGACAAGGGCGCGAGCCGGATCGAATGGCACTACCGCGCGAAGTCGGGCCGGGTGATCCCGACCGACGCGGTGGCCGTCCGGGTCGAGCTGGACCGCGGCCCCGCGGTGCTGGTGCAGTTCCGCGACATCGAACGCGAGCAGGAGATCGAGCGCGAGCTGCGCCTGACCACGTCCTGGGTGGACGCGCTCGCCCACCACACCTCGACCGTCGCGCTGATGCTCGACTCCACCGGCACGATCCGGTTCGCCACCAACACGGCGGTTCCGCTCATCGGCGCGACCGCCGGCGAACCGCTCGGCCCGCTGGCCGACTACGCCCGCCTGCGACTGCACGGCCGGGTGTCCACATGGGACGAGGTACGGGACCGGGCCGATCCCGTCACGGCGGTGCAGCTGGAAGTCCCCGACGGCCCGGGCCGGGAACCCGTCTGGCTGGAAGGCAGCCTGGAGCGGCTGCAGGAAACCGGCGGCGACGCCCTGCTGATGATCCTGCACGACGTCTCCGAACGGGTCCACGGGCAGGTACGCCGGGAACGGGAGATGCACCGGGAGAACTACCTCGCGCGCTACACCGCGATGGGCGACATGGCGATGGCCATCGCACACGAACTCGGCCAGCCCCTGGCCGCGGCGGCCAACTTCCTGGCCGGTGCGCGCGCCGCGGCGCAGACCGACTCGCGCGTCGGGTACGGCATCGACAACGCGGTGCGGCAGATCGAGCGAGCCGCCACCATCGTCGGCTCGGTGCGCGCGTTCGTCGGCCACCTCGAACACGTGCAGCAGGTCGCCGACCTCAACGACATCGTCGAGGAATGCCTGTACTTCATCCGGTTGCGCGCGGACCCGGCGGGCGTCGACGTGCGGGTGGATCGCAGCCCGCAGCCGGTGCGCGTCCAGTGCGAGCGGGTGCTGACCGGCCAGGTGGTGCTCAACCTGTGCTTCAACGCGATCGACGAGATGGCGGTCTGCTCCCCGCAGCGCCGGCGGCTGACCGTCACCACCCGGGTCGAAGGCGGTGCCGGCGTGCTCACCGTCGACGACCAGGGCCGGGGACTGCCCCACGATCCGTTCGCGCAGACGTTCACCGACAAGGAGCACGGCAGCGGCATCGGGCTGGCCCTGAGCTACCGGATCATCACCCGCCAGCACGGCACGATCTGGGGCGAGCGGTGCGCCGAAGGCGGCTCGCGGTTCGGCTTCACCCTCCCGCTCGCCGAATGACGCCCGGCCGTAGGGGAAATCCTCAGCAGGGCGCGGGGAAGTCTCGATTCCCGTGCACCGGCCGCGTCCGTACCGTCGGAACGGTGCCGGTACCGCCAGTGCTCAATCCGCGTCCTGCCACAGGAGGAATCGTGCCCGAGCTGACCCCGGTCCAACGCGAATTCCGCGCCGCGATGGCGAACCTATCGGCCGCCGTCAACGTCGTCACCACCGACGGGGCCCACGGGCTCGCCGGGATGACCGTCAGCGCGGCCTGTTCGGTGACCGACTCACCACCGACCGTCCTCGTGTGCGTCAACCGGTCGAGCCGGTCCCACGACGTCCTGGTCGCCAACGGCCGCATCTGCGTCAACGTGCTCGGCGCCGAACAGGAGGAGCTGGCGATGCACTTCGCCGGCGCCACGAAGGTGCCGACCGCCCAGCGGTTCACCGAGGACCGCTGGGACCTGGACTCCGAGGAAGTCCCGGTCCTGCGCGACGCGCCCGCCTCGATCATCGGCCGGATCATCGCCGAGCAGGCCCAGGGCTCGCACTCGGTGATGTTCGTCGAGGTCGACAAGGTACTGACCCGGGAGGACAGCGGCGCCCTGGTCTACTTCCAGCGCCGGTTCCACAGCCTGGCCGCACCGTCGCTGAGCGCCTGACCCGGCTGCGGAAAGGAGATCGCCGCATGCCCACCCCATCTGACACCGAACCCACGCGGATGACCCTGACCTGCTACAACGACACCCACGGCTACGGCTGGCGGCACGTCGACCTGTTCGTCCACGACGCCCGGGGCCGCGAGCTGAACTGGGTCCACTGGGAGGTCGCGGAGGACGGGCCCGACGCGGCCGACGCGGTCACCGCCGAGGTGGAGCCGCTGCTGCGGCGGACTTCGGAGTGGCGGCACGGGGTCAGCGCCGGTGGCATGGACTTCTGGGTCGCCGACGCCGCTTGGGGGCAGCCGTGAACCGCTCGTACTGGCAGCCGTGGTCGCTGCGCGAGCTCGTCGACGCCCTGGCCGCCGGCACGACCACGCCCGCCGAAGCGCTCCAGCGCTCCCGCGAGCGGATCGCCGATACCGACCCCGAGCTGCGGGCGTGGGTCGAGCTCGCTCCCGGCGCCGATCCCACCACCGACGGGCCGCTCGGCGGGGTTCCGCTCGCGGTCAAGGACATCATCGACGTCGCCGGACTGCCGACCCGGTGCGGGTCGCGGCTGCGCGCCGATGCGGTGGCCGCCGAGGCCGACGCGGCGATCGTGGCCGCGTGGCGACGGGCCGGCGCGGTCCCGATCGGCAAGGCGGTCACCACCGAGTTCGCCTACTTCGCGCCCGGCCCGACCCGCAACCCAGCCGCTCCCGACCACACGCCGGGCGGATCGTCCAGCGGCTCGGCCGCGGCAGTCGCCGCGGGGCAGGTGCCGCTCGCGCTGGGATCGCAGACCGCGGGGTCGGTCACCCGTCCCGCCGCGTTCTGCGGTGTCGCATCGCTGGTGCTCGGCCACGGCCGGTTCCCCGTCGACGGGCTCACCGGGCTGAGCCCGAGCCTGGACAGCCACGGCGTCCTGGCCGCGGGCGTGTCCGACCTCGCGCTGGCCTGGTCCGCGATGGACGGCGCCCCCGATCCCGGCCTGGAGGCGGGTCGACCGCCGCGGCTGCTGCTCTGGAGCGCGCGACCGCTCGGCGTCGAACCGCAGATGGCAACCGCGCTGACCAGCGCCTGCAGCAGGTTGCGGGCCTTGGGCGCGGTGATCGACGAGTTCCCCGAGGAGCAGCTGGCCGCGCAGGTGATAGCTGCACATCCGGTGATCATGGCCTACGAGGCCGCACGGGAACGAGCTGCGGAGCTAGCGGTGGCACCGCAGCTGAGCCCGCAACTGGCGACACTGCTGAAAACCGGTGCGGCCACATCGGAACACGATTACGAGGCAGCCGTCCACACCGCGACCGAAGCAGGCACGCGGCTGGCAGAACTGCTGGCCGACTACGACGCCGTGCTGGGCCCCGCCGCCCTCGGCCCGGCCCCCGCTGGGCTGGCGGCCACCGGGGACCCGGTGTTGAGCCGCGCCTGGCAGGCGCTCGGTTTGCCTGCGGTGTGCGTGCCGGGAATGCGCACCGACGCGGGACTGCCGCTCGGCCTCCAGCTCGTGGGCGCGAGGCGGCGCGAAGCCGAGCTCCTGGCGGCCGGCTGCTGGGTCGAAGCGGCGCTACGCGCCTGAGCGCGCACGTAGGGCGGGGGGGGGGGGGGGCTCGCGGGACTCGCGCCACCGGACAGCCGACGGCACCGGGCGCGAGACCGCACGCCGACA
>NZ_JBFAKG010000066.1:0-38486 GCF_040655595.1 Saccharopolyspora sp. NPDC050389 | reverse complement strand
GGCGCGTGGCGGCGCGAAGCCGAGCTCGTGGCGGCCGGCTGGGGGGTCGACGCGGCGCACCGCGCCTGCGCGCGCACGTCGGGCGGGCGTTTTCGCGCGAAATCGCCACCGGCGTCAGGCGCGAGGCGCCCCTCCGGACGAGGTTTCCCCGAGCCATTCTGAAACGACCCAGAAGTTGACAGGTGCCCTTTTCGCGAAAGATCGGCCTTCGCGAAAAGGGCACCATCTGCGTGCGCGCGCTGGGAGCTGTCGAGCCGCTTCGCCGGACAGTCGTTCAGACGTCCACGCGGTGGAGGAGGATGTCGCGGACGAGGGCGCCGAGGCTGTCGGCGTCCGCCTTCGCCTTGATCCTGGCCCGGTGCACGTCGACGGTCTTGACGCTGGTGCCCAGCCTGCCCGCGATGACCTGGCTGGGCAGTCCCTCGATGACCAGGCGCAGCACCTCCCGCTCCCGCGGGGTCAGCGACTGCAGCCGGGTGGCGACGGCTCTGCGGTCGGCGTGCTCGGCGAACCGGTGGCGGGCCTCGTCCAGCTGCGCCTGCACCAGTTCCACCATCCGCTGCGGCTGGTAGGGCTTCTCCAGGAAGTCGACCGCGCCGCGGGTGACGGCGCGGACCGACATCGGGATGTCGCCGTGGGCGGAGCAGAACACCACCGGCGCGGGGTAGTCCATGTCGAGCAGCCGCTCCTGCAGCTGGAACCCGCTGATCCCCGGCATCCGCACGTCGACGATGACCACGGCCACCTCGCCGGGGTCGAACTCCGCCAGGAACGTGGTGGCATCGGGGTAGGTCAGCGCCTGCACCCCGATGCTCTCCAGCAGGAACACCAGCGACTGCCGCAGATCGGCGTCGTCGTCGACGACGTGCACCACTGGTTCCGATCCCACCGGCTCCTCCGAAGTCACCGCACCTGCCTCCCTCCGCATCGCCACCACCTGCCCGCCTACGGCTTCATCAGCACCGACGCGGTCGGGTGGTCGCTGACCCAGTCCGCGGCCAGCGGCGCGATGAACACATTCTCGGTGCGCGTGCGTGTGATCTTCCAGGTACCGCCCTCCTTTCGGAAGGCGTTGTTGAGCCGGCTGGAGCGCAACAGCGCCTTGCCGTCGGAGAACAGCCAGGGCTGCACGTGGATCCACTGGCCGGTCGCCTCGGCGCCGTCGACCCGGATCTGCTCCGAGGTGAGGTAGTGCGCGTTTAGCAGCAGCGCCGGATCCCGCTTCTGACCCCAGAACGCCTCGAAGTGCGCGCGGATCGCGGCGGCGCCCTCCGCTCGGCCGAACTGGCCGTCGTAGTACTCGCCCACGCCCTCCCAGACGGCGTCGTCGGTGTAGAGCTGCATGATCAGGTCGATGCGGTGGTCATCGTCGCGGACGCCGTACTCCGGGCAGGGCGTGTCGCACAGGAACATGTAGCGGGCCTGGAGCCGGCGGATCTCGGCCTCGGCTTCCAGGGCCTCGACCCGGCGGGCCAGCTCGGCGACGGTCTTCTCCAGCTCCATCAGCTGTGTTCACCTCACAGGATGTTGGGTTCGGCCGCGGCGCAACCGCCCTCGCGAACGTGCCGAGAACGGCTGCGCCTCGTGTTGCATCGGTTCAGATGTCGGTCAGCCGCCGGTGGCGCGTCTCCCCGGCGACGACCATCGAGATCAGGGTCAGCGCGAGCATCGCGAGGACGAAGGCCGCCACCGGGAGCACCGAACCCGTGGCCGCGAGCAGCGAGACGCCGACGATCGGGGTCAGGGAACCGCCGACGATGCCGGCCAGCTGGTAACCGACCGAGGCACCGGTGTAGCGCACCGACGTCGGGAACAGCTCGGCGAAGAAGGCGGCGAGCCCGCCGGTGATGATCCCGTCCAGGAGCACGCCGACGCTCAGGGCCACGACCACCGCGATGGACGAGGGCCGGTCGCCCAGCGTGAGCCAGCCGAGGCTGAGCGGGATCCACACCGCGGCGCCCAGCGCGCCGATCACGGTGATGGTTCGCCGCCCGAAGCGGTCCGACAGCCAGCCGCCGACCAGCATGGACGCGAACCAGAACACCGATGCGACGGTCAGCGCGTTGAGCACCTCGCCGCGGGAGACACCGCGTTCCTCGACCAGGTACGAGAGGCAGAAGATCCCGAAGGTGTAGTAGGTGGCCTTCTCCCCCACGCACGCGCCGAAGCTCAGCAGGACCGCCTTGCGGTGCTTGCGCAGCAGTTCGAGGACCGGGCTCTTCTGCCGCCCGGAACGCGCTCCGGCGGCGGCCTGGTACACCGGCGACTCCTCCACGGAGCGGCGCAGGAAGTAGGCGATGACGATCAGCACCGCCGACAGCAGGAACGCCACCCTCCATCCCCACGCGGTGAACGCGGCCGCGGACATGGTCGCCGACAGCAGGGCCAGGACCCCGGTCGACAAGAGGCTGCCAAGCGGTCCGCCAGCCTGCGCCCAACTCGCCCAGAACCCCCGCCGCTGGTGGCTGGCGTGTTCGGCGATCAGCAGCACCGCGCCGCCCCATTCGCCGCCGAGGGCCAGCCCTTGCAGGATCCGGAGCAGCGTCAGCAGGAGCGGCGCGAACGCGCCGATGGTCGCGTAGGACGGGACGAGCCCGATCGCGAAGGTCGAAGCGCCCATGACCGCCAGGCTGATCATGAGTGCGCGCTTGCGGCCGACGCGGTCCCCGATCTGCCCGAAGACCACCCCGCCCAGGGGCCGGGCGATGAATCCGACGGCGTAGGTGGCGAACGCCGCGAGCGTTCCGACCAGCGGATCGCCTGCCGGGAAGAACACCTTGTTGAAGATCGTGGCGGCGGCGGTGCCGTAGAGGAAGAAGTCGTAGAACTCGATCGCGGTGCCGCTCATCGAGGCGGCGACGACCTTGTGGAAACCACGGGAGTCCCGGGGCGCGCGCGGCGCGCCGATCGGCACGGATGTTATCTCGGACATCGCATCTCCAGTGCGTATATCGCACTTCGCAGTGCGGATTCGGCACAGCACGAGCGGCGGCATACCGGAGGCCCACCACCGGAACCCGGGAGTGCACAGTGGACCGTCCAGCGATGCGGCACGGCTGCCGGGACCGCGCGGGCACGACCGGATCCAGTTCGGTCGCGACGAATTTTTCGCTGCCCGCACGGCGCTTCGCGGATCGGGGCCGAACGGCCCGCGAGGTGCATAGTGCACGAAATGACCTGCGGAGCGGAAGACCACGATCCCACAAATCGCGAAAAACCCTGCGAGGGGCTAGAACCGACTTCGGCCCGCCGACGGCTCCGCACGAAAAGGAAGCGTCAGCCAGGCTTCAGGTTTCGCCAACGCGCCGACGGCGGGACGGGCCACCGTCACGCTCTGGGTACGGCGAGCATGACGCAGGCGTCGAGCGCGCCCCGTTCCGGCTGATCGGCGCGGCCACCGCGTGCGCACCGGCCTCGCCGAGCACGATCGCCCACTCCTGCTCACGCATCGCGATCACAGCAGGTCAGGAACCTCCGGAATCATTTCTCACTCCGGGAGGAGTGCGGCAAGCGCCCTTCCGGAGCTCCCCGTCGACCACCGCCCGAGCTGAAGGAATCCCCTACGGCCGCAGGGGCTCTACCAATTCCGCAGCGGTGGCCCGGCCCCTACCCTCGGCAATCACCCAGACAGCGGCGACGCGAGATCGAGGAGGCCGACGCTCGATGCCCAACGGCACTCCGTTCCACAGTGGATGCTCCTACCACGCTGCGCGATCACGGCACAGCGGCGTCTTCGAGCCGAACACGCCACCGACCGAGGGGCTCGCATGAAGATCACCAGGGTGGAGGCGATCCCCTTCGCCATCCCGTACACCAAGCCGCTGAAGTTCGCCTCCGGCGAAGTGGCCACCGCGGCGCACGTGCTGATCCGCGTGCACACCGAGGACGGCGTCGTCGGCGCACCGCCTGCACGATCGCCTTCGGCGCGGCGCACCAGCGGACCTCGCACCGCGCGGCGGAGCTCTCCAACTTCCTGGACATGACCGACGACCTGCTCACCGAGCCCCTTCGGATCCGGGACGGCGAGCTGCGGGTCCGCCCCGGTGCCGGGATCGGGGTCGAGATCGACCCGGACAAGCTCGCCCGCTACCGCCAGAACTAGGCCGGGCCACAGGACAGCTGGAGGAACCAGATGAGCACCGCTGACGAAACCGCCACCGCAGCCGCGTCCGGAGCTGCCGCGACCGAACGATTCCACCACGACAAGTCGCCGTACGACGCGGTCAGGGCCACCCCGAAGGAACGGGTCGACCTGCTCGCGCGCGAAGTCCTCGACGCGATCCACGAGACCATCCGCAAGCACGAGGTCACCTACGACGAGTACAACGCGTTGAAGGCGTGGCTGATCCAGGTCGGCGCGGACGGTGAGTGGCCGCTGTTCCTGGACGTGTGGGTCGAGCACGTGGTCGAGGACGTGGCCACCACCGACCGCCAGGGCAGCAAGGGCTCGATCGAAGGCCCGTACTACGTCCCGAACGCCCCCGAACGCGGCGCGGACGCCGACCTGCCGATGCGCGACGGGGAGCAGGGCACCCCGCTGCTGTGGGAGGGCGGCATCACCTCGACCGACGGCACCCCGCTGGCCGGGACCGTGGAGTTGTGGCACGCCGATGCCGACGGCTACTACAGCCGGTTCGCCCCGGGCATCCCGGAGTGGAACCTGCGCGGCACCTTCTCGACCGGCCCGGACGGGAAGTTCCGGATCCGCACGATCCAGCCGGCGCCCTACCAGATCCCCACCGACGGAGCCTGCGGCAAGCTGATCTCCGCCGCGGGCTGGCACGCGTGGCGACCCGCGCACCTGCACGTGAAGGTCTCCGCCCCCGGCCACGAACAGCTCATCGCGCAGCTGTACTTCCCCGGCGACCCGCACAACGACGACGACATCGCGAACGCGGTGAAACCGGAGCTGATCCTGTCGCCGGTCATCCAGGACGACGGCAGCGCCAGGATCGACTACGGCTTCGCGCTCGACCGGCGGGAGGCCTGACCATGCTGTTCCAGGTACGGATGGACGTGCGCCTGCCGCACGACCTCGACCCGAAGACCCGGTCGGAGATCCTGGCCGAGGAGAAGAAGTACTCCCAGGAGCTGCAGCGCGCCGGGAAGTGGCCGCACATCTGGCGCATCGTCGGCGAGTACGCCAACATCTCGGTCTTCGACGTCGAGTCCAACGACGAACTGCACACCCTGCTCTCGGGCCTACCGCTGTTCCCCTACATGGACATCCACGTCACGCCGCTGGCGACGCACCCGTCCGACATCAACGCCTGACAGCAGAGTCCGAACAGGACAGTCCAGCTGGGACGCGACGAAGTGGGTTTGCCGCGCCAAGCCCACCTCACGGGTCCGTTCGGCTACCGCCCTCATACCAGTCCGTGAACGGTGTCGACCGCTGCGAGCAGCCGGGCGTCCTCGCCGGCAGCGACCGAGAGCAGCAGGCTGCCGACCAGACCACCGGCGATCGGACCGGTCGGCAGCGCGACGCCGGGGAGCCCGCGCTCTGGCTTCGTCCATGATCCGCCGGATGGAACCTGGCGGTGAGGCGCTCGAAAACCAGTGGAACAGCGCCGCTGTGCGCCATTACCCTGCTGCCGAACCAAGTCGTCTGGTCAAGGACGTGCCGTTGTACACCCTGTGAGACCTCCCGAGCGCTGATTTGTCGCGCGTCGCGCATGTGCGCCGCGCTCCTTCTTGCTGCGGACTTCTCACTGAAACCGGTGTACTTCTGTGCTCAAAAACTGGATGGTCGTGCCCACCTGCCTGCCGCTCGTTCGCCGCCGTTGCCACGCGTGCGCGTCCGAGCGCTTCCGGGCAAGCGGTAAATTTCGCGTCAACGCAAACCACAAGCTCATCGACGCCTGGCTCCTCGCGCTCTGTACCGCTTGCGGGGAAACTGCAAAGCTCACGGTCCTGGAGCGGATGAATGTGCGCTCCGTACGACCTGAGCTGCTGGACCGGCTGCACCACAACGACCCTGGCCTGACAGCTGAGCTGCTCCAGGATCCGGTCGTGCAGCGCCGTAATCGCATCGCCCTCGACTGGGACAACGCCTGGCGCCTCGACACCGGTGGATCGGATCACCTGGACCGCGAGGTGATCGACGTCTCGGTCCGCTTTGCGGCGCGGATCCCCGTCCGGCCGGTGCGACTGATCGCAGAAGGTTGCGGTCTTTCGCGGGCCGAGGTCGAGAGACTGATCACGGAGGGGAAACTCGTTTCGGCAGTCCGGCTGAGCGGCAAGCTCTCCGGCGACTTCACCTTCACGCTCAAGCGCTGAGCTCTCCTCGGGACCACGGGCCTGTCCGGCATGATCCGCCGGACAGGCCCCAGGGCAACACGCTCGGAGATCGGTGAGCGCTACGACGTCAGGTGGACTTCTCCCGAAGCGAGGCCTCCACAGAGGAGCGTTGGGCCGGGGTGGAGCCTCGCGCGGACGGCCTTATGCTGATCTTCAGCCGAGAGCTCAGCATCTCGTGGATCGCCGGCCCGACCGGCATCGACGAGCCCCTGCTGGGCATCTGGCCGGGCCTGCCCGGACGGCCCCGCGCTCAGATCCATCGCCTCACGTGGTGAGATCAGCCCAGCTCGTCCGGAGTGGACACCAGCGAGCTGACCCGCAGGTGCTTCGCAGCGAATCGCACCTCACCGTCGCCGACGACGTTGACCAGCTGCGGCTCGGACATGTCCGGCAGCGAGGACTGGAACCCGGTGAGGACATGAGCGTCCGGGTCGCCACTGTCGGCCAGGATCATGCCGATGCCCGCGTACGCGCTCTCGCCGGGCTGGAGGGTGAACTCCTCAGGCGCGTCGGGAAGCCGCACGTCCTCGACGGGCAGTTCCTCGATCGGCGAGTTGCTCATGTCCACGCCCTTGAGGTTGGGCACACCGCCGTTGATCGTGCAGGTCTTGTCCGACCGATTCCCGTACGACACGATGAAACTGCCGGGCTCACCCTCCACAGGTGTTGCGGAGGCGAGGAAATCGGCTTCCGAGCAATTCGACGTACCGATGTCCCCGCCACCCCCGCTCGAAGCCATACCGGCATGGCCCGCGGCACGCTCAGGCGCCGGCGAGGGCTGGAGCGCGGCAGCGGCCCCGCAACCGGTGATCAGCAGTGCCCCACCCAGAATACCGGTGATGGCCGTCGTCATACGGTGACGCTTGAGCATCGTGCTCCCCTTTTCCCCTGTCGTGTCAACGGTTTCTCACCGCTTTGTCAACAGGAAAGACGCACCATGCCCGCCGAGGTTGCGTCCACTGCGCGGATCCGGCCGAATCCGATCAACGTTGCCCGAAAGGGCACCGAACCCCTGATTGAAAGGACCCCCGCGGCCTATCCGCTTGAATGGGCGAACACCCGTGTGCCGCGGTACAGCGTCGCTCTTCTCAGCAGCGGCCGGCCGCCTTCGTGAACGGCACGCACAGGTCGATTCGTGGGAGCCCACGGCTGTTGTGCGTTCCTCATAGCAGAACAGGCTGTCCGCCCAGGGCGTCACTGCCGCACGATGGAACGTGCTACCCGGTGGTCCGCGGCAAGGCTGAGCAGCCCACGCCCTGACGGCCCGGGTGGTCCGATGCCCAGAGGAGCAAGACCAGTGCAGTTCTATCTCGACGGCTACAAGCCCGGGGACCCGTTCATCGCGGACCCCCACCCGTCCCTGGCCGACCGCCCAAGCGGCCTGCCGGACACGGCCGATGTTCTGATCATCGGCTGCGGTCCGGCCGGGCTGGTCCTGGCGGCCCAGCTCGCCGAGTTCCCCGAGATCCACACCGTGATCGTCGACCGGCGGGACGGACCGCTCGAGGTCGGCCAAGCCGACGGCGTGGCGTGCCGCACGGTGGAGATGTTCGAGGCATTCGGCCTGGCCGACCAGCTCATCCACGAGGGTTACCAGGTCAACGAGGTGACCTTCTGGCGACCGGACCCTCAGGACGGCAACTCGATCGTCCGAACTGGACGCATCGACGACGTCGAGGACGGCATCTCCGAGATGCCGCACATGATCGTCAACCAGGCACGGATGCTGGCCTATCTGCGTGACCACATGCGCCGCTCCGCCTCCCGCGCCGAACCCGTCTACGGGCTGCACGCCACCGACGTGCGGATCGACACCGACGCCGACACCGAGCACCCGGTCACGGTCACACTTCAGCACGTCAAGGACTTCCAGCCGACCGGAGAGAGCTCGACCGTCCGCGCCCGGTACGTCGTCGGTTGCGACGGCTCGCGCAGCGGCACCCGGGAAGCCATCGGCCGCCGTCTCAAGGGCGACACGGCCAACCAGTCATGGGGCGTGCTGGACGTCCTCGCCGTCACCGACTTCCCCGACATCCGGCTCAAGTCCGCCATCCACTCCGAACAGGGCAGCATCCTGGTCATCCCGCGCGAAGGCGGTTACCTGGTCCGGCTCTACATCGAGCTCGACAACGACCGTGACGCCGAGATGCTCCGCGAACGCAGCGTGACCCCGGAGAAACTCACCGCAGTCGCCAACCGGATCCTGCACCCCTACATGCTCGACGTGAAGCACGTCGGGTGGTGGGCGGTGTACGAGATCGGCCAGCGCCTCTGCGATCGCTTCGACGACGTCCCCGACTCCGAGACCGACACTCGCCAGCCTCGCGTCTTCATCGCCGGCGACGCCTGCCACACCCACAGCGCGAAGGCCGGGCAGGGCATGAACGTCTCGATGGCCGACGCCTGGAACCTCGGGTGGAAGCTCGGCACCGTGCTCCGCCGGACCTCGCGGCCCGAGGTGCTGCGCACCTACTCGGCGGAACGGCAGAAGGTCGCCCAGCAGCTCATCGACTTCGACCGCGAATTCGCTGCGCTGTTCAGCGCCCGACCGGACAGCGAGAAGGGCACCGACCCGGCGCGGTTCCAGCACTATTTCCGGGAGCAGGGTCGGTTCACCGCCGGGGTCGCGGTCCGCTACGAGCCCTCCATCCTCACCGCGACACCGACCCACCAGCACCTGGCGGAGGGCTTCCCGATCGGGATGCGGTTCCACTCCGCGCCGGTCATCCGGCTGGCCGACGCCAAGCCGATGCACCTCGGCCACGCAGCCCGGGCCGACGGCGCCTGGCGCCTCTATGCGTTCGCCGACCGGGCCCATCCCGGCGGCCCCGATTCCCGGCTGCGGGAACTGGCCGAATTCCTGGCCTCGGAAGGCTCACCGATCGCCCGATTCACCCCGCCCGGCGCCGACCCCGACTCGGTGATCGACGTCCGGGCCGTCCTCCAGCAGGGACATCGCGACGTCACCGTCGATGACCTGCCGCCGGTCCTCCTCCCCCGCAAGGGATCGTTCGAGCTCGTCGACTACGAGAAGGTCTTCTGCCCCGATCCGGCTACCGACATCTTCGATCTGCGCGGCCTGGACCGGGACCACGGAGCCCTCGTGGTCGTCCGGCCGGACCAGTACGTCGCGAACGTCCTCCCCCTCGACGCCCACCACGAGCTCGTCGACTTCCTCGGCGGCGCGCTGGTCGAGGTCGGGACGCCCACCGCCTAGACCGACGGCGACGACGGGCAGGCCCGCAGATCGCTGGACCCGCAAGTCACGTCTCTCTCGGAGAGCCCACAAGTCCTCATCGGGTCATCATTCGCGCGCGTAAACCTCCGTGCCACCGACGTAGGTGGCCCGGACTGCGATCTTCGAGATCTGGTCGTGGGGCACCTCGAGCGGGTCGTCTTCGAGCACCACGAAATCGGCGAGCTGACCGACGACCAGTGAGCCCTTCAGCCCTTCCTCACCGGTGCTGGCCGCTGATCCAGTTGTGTAGACCGACAGCGCCTCGGCCGGAGAGACCCGCTGCCCCGCACCGACAACCGATCCATCCCAGCCGGTCCGCGTGACCATGCTCTGCACCGCCAGGAGGGGTTCCACCGGGCCACATGGATGGTCGGACGAACCGGCGACGGTGATGCCGGCGTCCAGGAAAGAGCGGTGGGCGAACATCCGCTCCACCCGGGCCTCGCCGTACCAATCGATCAAGCGCCCGCCATGCTGGTGAACGTAGTTGCCGAACGGCACAGGGATCGCAGACAGAGCTCGGATCCGGCCAAGGATGTCGTCGTCCACCAGACTGCAGTGCTCGATGCGGTGCCGCAGTCCAGGTTTCGGCATTTCCCGGTGGGCGCGTTCCAGTTCGTCGAGCACGAGCCGGATTGCCCTGTCTCCATTGGCGTGGACGCAGACCCGGTTGCCATCGCCGTGCACCGCCCGGACGATGTCGGCGAGTTCCTCCCGCGTGAGCACCTGGATGCCGTGGTCGCCAGTGCCGTGGTGCGGCTCGTCGAGCAGGCACGTCCGGCCGCCGACCGCGCCGTCGGCGAAGGTCTTGACACCGACGAAACGTAGCCCAGCATCCCCGAAGCCCGAACGAAGGCCGAGCCGGCGCAAGGTGTCGTAGTGCTCCGCGGCCAGGAGGAACCCGACCCTCATCGTCAGCAGCCCCTGCTCCCGCGCCGCGGCGAAGAGGCGGATGTCGTCTGGCCCCACGAGTGCGTCGCACACCGATGTCACGCCGGCCGCGTGCCAGCGGCGCACCACGCGTCCAAGCGCCTCGACGCGGTCGTCGAACCGAGACTGCGGTACGACTGGACCTCCCGCCGAATTGACGTGACCGTAGGCGAACTCGTTCAACGCGCGTTCGTAGAGGACGCCATCGAGCCGCCCGGTCGCGTCCCGGCCGTACTCGCCACCACTCGGAGGTAGCGACTCATCGGTGATGCCGCCTGCGGCCAGCGCTGCCGAGTTGACCACACCCCAGTGACAGGCGACGTGCAGCACGATCGCCGGGACATCGCCTGTGACCGCGTCCAGGTCCCAACGGGTAAGTCGGCGCCCCTCGGCCATCCGCGCATCGTCGTAGCCGAAGGCGCGGACCCAGCCGTCCACCGGTTCGCTCCTTGCAGCGGCTCCGACCTTCGCGGTCAGTTCCGCGAGGGAGGACACCTCCGCGGGGGACACGTCGACCTGGAGCTCGTTGTCGGCGGCCATCGACAGGTGCACGTGCGCGTCGTTGAATCCCGGGGTAACAACTGCGTCGCCCAGGTCCACGAGCCGCGCGAGAGGCAGCGACCGCCGAAGGTCGTCCGCATCGCCCACCGCAACGATTCTGTCCCCGAGCACCGCGACCGCGTCAGCGGATGGGGAGGACGGCGTGATGACCCGACGCGCACGGAAGATGCGCGGCTCGGCTGACGAATACATGCGATTCCTTCCAGGTTTTCGATGCTGAGAAAGCTGGGACCGCGCCTGTCGGCGTGTTCACATCAACTGACGCGTAGGGGTTCGCCCGGGGCGAATGTCGCACCGAGTCTCATGCGGGCGCATCGCTGGCGCGAAGGTCCGAGTTGTCCGGCAGATCCGCAACACCTTGGGACTTCGCGATCCGGCGGCCCAGCGCGGCCACGCAAACCAGGGTCAGGACGATCAGCCCGACGTGGTAGGCGGTAACCAGGCCGATCCCGCCGCTGGAGAGCAGGGACTGCGCGATGAGCGGGACGGAGCCGCCGATCACCGTTGCGGAAAGCTGGTAGGCCAACGAGATTCCGGTGTATCGGATCCTGGCGGGGAAGGCCTGTGTGAGGAATCCGGCGAGGACGGCGAAGTAGGCCGGCGCGACGATGTTGGCGAGGACGATGCCGAGGACGATCTTGCTCGCGTCGCCCGTGTTGACGAGCAGGTAGACCGCCGGGGTGAGCAGAGCGTTCGCGGCCAGCGCCACGATCATGAACCGGGTCGCGCCGACGCGGTGAGCGACCAGGGCCGCCACCGGTTGCGCGACGAACTGGACGATGGTGCCCACGAGCAGGGCTGACAGGATCGTCGCCCGGGGCACGCCGAGCTCGGTCGTGGTCCAGGCGATCATGAACGCGTTCAGGAAGTACGCTGCGCCGATCCCGATAGCCGATGCCCCGATTCCCAACAGGACTGCAGCCGGCGCCGTCCGCAGCACTTCTGCCGCTGGCGCCTTGACGATCTCGCCGCGCTGCTTGGCCGCCAAGAACTCCGGCGACTCAGCCACGGTCAGCCTGATCACCAAGCCCACAATCAGCAGGACCGCAGACACGAGGAACGGAACACGCCATCCCCAGGCGGCGAAGTCCTCGGCCGACAGCCGGCTCACGCCCAGGAAGACCAGGGTCGCCATCAGGCCACCCGCCGGCGAGCCCTGCTGGGCGAAGGCACCGAAGAGGATGCGGCGGCTCGGTGGCGCGTGTTCAGCCGCGATCAGCACAGCTCCTCCCCATTCACCGCCCAGCGCCAGGCCCTGCACCAGCCGGAGCAGGATGAGGAGGGCCGGGGCAGCCATCCCGATCGAGGCATAGCCGGGAAGCAGGCCGATGGCGGTGCTGGAGACACCCATGAGGACCAGTGTGGTGACGAGCGTCTTCTTGCGGCCGATCCGATCGCCGAGATGACCGAAGAGCACACCTCCCAGCGGCCGGGCCAGGAAACCCGTCCAGAAGGTCGCGAAGGATGCGAGCAGGCCGGCTGCCGGTGACGCCGTGGGGAAGAAGACCTCCCCGAAAACGAGCGCCGCGGCGGTTCCGAAGATGAAGAAGTCGTACCACTCGATCGCGGTGCCGATGAACGATCCGAGGCCCGCCCGGCGGGCTGCGCGGAGATCAGAAGAACTTGACATGCCGTCTCCTCGACGACGGGAGCGTTGAGGCCCTGATGTGCCCTCACTCGGTGACCGGAACGGGATCTGATTCTGAGCGCATGTGGCATATGCCGTCTAATGCCCGTTAACATCGCTGCCCATACCTCGGAGGCATGGTGGAGATCAGAGTTCTGCGTTACTTCCTGGCAGTAGTCGACCAAGGCTCGATCACGGCGGCCGCGCGCGATGTCCGAATCGCACAGCCCTCGCTCTCCCGCCAACTGCGCAACCTCGAGCGCAGCCTGGGAGTGGAACTCTTCGCGCGCACGCCGGGGCCGCGAAAGCTCACCTTCGCCGGGGAGCGCTTCCTGCCCCTCGCCCGTGACCTGGTGGCCCGGGCCGACCGCACACTGGGCGCGGTCAGGACCATGACCCAAGGGCATGGCATGCCATTGACCGTCGCCGCACCCCCGACCACGATCGCCGACTTTCTGGCGCCCTACCTCGCCGGCCGAGATGCTGCCTCTTCAATTCGCGACATCCTCGAACGCGACGCGCGCAGCGTGTACGACGTCGTTGCGCGCGGAGATGCCGACCTCGGCATCGCGCCCATCCCGCCACCCGGATCGATGGAATCCCGCGTCGTGGGTCACGCCCCCGTGCTCGCGCTGGTGCCACCGACCCACCGGCTGGCGCGAATCGGCGAAGTCGAGCTGACCGAGCTCGTCCGTGAGCACTTGATCCTGATGCATCCCGTCAATGCGGGTCGCCTGGCGCTCGACGCGGCTGCCGCACGCGAGGGTTTGGTCTACAACGAGCCGCGAGTCGTCTCGACAACCGTCGTGGCCCGCGCCTTGGCAGCCTCGGGCCACGGGATCGCCGTGCTCACCGACAAAGCGATCTTCGGACTCACCCCGGTCGCCATCCGGGCAGGCGAGAGCCTGCTCTCCGTGACCCTGTACGCCGGCTGGGACAGGGCCCACTGGGCCGGCGCGCAGGTGGCCGCGCTCGTCGACTCGGTCTCCCAGTTCCACCGAGAAGTGCTTGCGCGCACCCATCTCTTCGAGAACGCTCCGGGCGACCGCTCGGAGTAACAGCCCGAGGTTGCCGCTACCACGAGGCCTTCCCTCGGCGTGCCGTCGCCTTGCTGACGATTCCGTTCAACCCGACGAGGCGCTAGTAGTCGCGTGCTCCGTCATGAGCCGGTGATACTTCGCAGCCTGGGCGGGGTCGATGCGGCTGGCTCGCTCAACAGATGAATCGACCGTGCTGTCAGTTGATCGTGGCAACACGGGTGCGGCCACAGCTTCCTCCGGCGCCTCGGATCTACCGGGCGCGGATCGAGCCAGCCGTGACGTTCTGTGCAGGTGCGCGCATCAGGAGGCGCGCGGCGTCTCGAGCTTGGTGTGCCGGTTCGGGGGTGCCGGAGATCGCCGCGGTGGTGATCGCTCCTTCAGCGAGCAGCGCGAGGTGCTCTGCTAGCTCGACGGGCCGGCCAGATGCCGTCACCAGTCCGGCGAGGTAGTCGCGGAAGGCCTTCTTGTGGTGTCGGGCCTGCTCGGCGACGTCGGCCGAGACCGCGCCCAGCTCGCCGAAGGAGTTGATGAAGGCACACCCGCGGTAGTCCCGCTCGGAGAACCACTTGTACAGCCAGTCGAACACCGCGAAGATCCGCTCGTCGGGAGTTGCCCCCTCGTCGACGTAGTCGGCGAGGGCTCGCCGCCACCGCGAATCGCGCTGCTTCAGGAACTCCAGCACGAGCGCCTCCTTGGACGGGAACAGCTGGTAGAGACGCTTGAGCGACACCCCGGAGGCATTGCGCACCGCATCCATCCCGACCGCCTGGATGCCCCGTGCGTAGAACAGCTCCTCGGCCGCCTCGAGCACCCGCTCCCGCGCCATGTCCTGATCCAGCATTTATGCCCCCTTGCGTGGAGAACCATCGTTCTCTACGCTATCAGATGTAGCGAGAACGGTCGTTCTCCCTGCTGTTCCCAGGCTCGCCGGACATGCGGTGAGTCCAGAGTGCGAAGGAATTGACATGACCGACACGACCCGCCCGCCGGTGCCGCCGTTCACCCGGGAGACCGCCATCGAAAAGGTTCGACTGGCCGAGGACGCCTGGAACACCCGCGACCCCCAGAAGGTGTCGCTGGGCTACACCGTGGACTCCCGCTGGCGCAACCGCTCGGAGTTCGCCACCGGCCGAGACGAGATCGTCGCCTTGCTGACCCGCAAGTGGAACACCGAGCTCGACTACCGGCTGATCAAGGAGCTGTGGGCCTACGACGGCAACCGGATCGCCGTGCGCTTCGCCTACGAACACCGCGACGACGCCGGCAACTGGTACCGCTCCTACGGCAACGAGAACTGGGAGTACGACGAGCACGGCCTGATGCACACCCGCCACGCCTCCATCAACACCCTCCCGATCGCCGAATCCGAGCGCAAGTACTTCTGGCCGCTGGGCCGCCGCCCCGACGACCACCCCAGCCTGAGCGACTTCGGCTTCTGAGGACGCTTTCCCGGCAACCACCTGTCGTCCAGAAACATGGCCACCGGTGTCCAGCGCTTGATCGGTTTATCAATCACGAGCTGGCGGGTGCAGCTCCAGGCCGGCCATGTCGCCCGCGGCCGGAAGGCCGGGCGCGGCGTCGCGCCCTGCCCTCCGGCCGCCGCATCGGATCAGGCGCGGGCGAAGTCGGGCACCAGGTCCTCGTACTTGATCTGGCCTTCCTTGACCGTGCCGTTCTGCACGGCGATGCCGATCATGCGCTCGACACCGTCCTTCGTGACCTTGAAGTCCGGCTGGAACTGGGGAACGAGCGTGTTCGTGAAGTGGTCGACGTAGTCCTTCGCGATGTCGGGGCTCTGCCCGCCGAGCATCTGGGTGTTCAGTAGGCCGGCGGCCTCGTCCTTGTTCTTCGTGATCCACTGCAGGGCTGCTGACTGACAAGCAAGCCACGCCTTGACCGCATCCTGATGTTGCTCGGCGTGGTCCTCGCGGACGACGATCGAACCCACTTGCTGCTTGCTGAGGACGTCCGGCACATCGTTGGCTCCGAAGTCGATCAGAACCTTGCCGCCTGTCCGCTGTGCTACGAAGCGACCCATCGTCCACGCCTGGGCGACATAAGCGTCGAGCTTGCCGGCCTGCATTTGCGCGATTCCAGGAGTGGTCTGACCGACTGCCAGCGGGGTGACATCGCTGTATTGCATTCCCGCTCGAGCAAGCGCGAGGCGAAGCACCTGGTCGGCGCCGGCTCCGATCGCCGTGAGGCCGACCGTCTTGCCCTTCAGGGACTTCATGCGCTCCTCGAAGCCGGCGTTCGCATCCGGCCAGCTGCCCTCCTTGTTCACCACCAACGCGTAGGGGGAGGTGTTCAGCCTCATCCCGACCACGACGGGGCGCGTCCCCGGTGCCGAATTCGCGAACGTCGCGAGCGTCACCAGCGTGTCCGTCATCCCACCGTCGACCTGCCCAGCCGCCATCAGCTGCATGCCCTGCAGGCCGCTGGTCGGGTAGATGAAATCGGAGACTTCGAGGTTGTAGTCGGCGTAGTGGTTTTCGGTCAGGTTCACCGCGTCGATGAAATAGGAGTCGATCTTCGCCGATTGAACGTGGAACGGGGTCATCTCGGGCAGCGCGCCAGGTGCCTTCGGGCCCGAACCGCTGCCGGGCCCGTTGCCTCCGCACGCCGCGAGCAGCGAACCCAGCCCCGCAGCTGCCGCCGATGCGCCTGCCAACTGCAGCACACGTCGCCGCGAGAACCGAGTCCGCGTATCCGGTCCAAACCCCTTCGACAGGTCGGCTTCTGCCATGTGCTTCTCCTTCTGCGAAGACCGGACACCACCATGGGCCCAGGGAACTTTCGGTTGTTGCCACTCCGGGGCGGTGGACCACCTCACCCGGCTGCCCGGCTGGGTCGTCTCGTCTCAGCGAGTTCGCGGCGCATCTTGAGGTGCTCACGCGGCATGCCAACGGCCTCTCCGCCGATGAACTCGTCGCCGTCGTACCGCCACACCGCGAATCGACCGGTGTTCACGTCGCCAATGAGCTCTGAGCGGTCTTCGGGCCGTCCAGGCATGCCGGTGATCTGCACCTTGACACCGGCTTGATCTGTCCAGAACCACGGCACCGGGTCGTACCCGGGGCGAGTGCCGAGAAGGGCTTTTGCCAGGTACTGCGCGGAATCCGTGGCATGTTGCACGCTGGTGAGGCGGCACGAGCGCGAACCGACCGGGAATCTGATGCAATCGCCGACCGCACTGATCCGCGGGTCCGATGTGGTCAGGTGCTTGTCGACGATGATCCCGTCCGCTGTGTCGAGGCCCGCGCGCTCGGCGAGGTCCACTTGCGGCTGCGACCCGATGCCGACGACCACGACGTCCGCGTCGACGCGGGCACCGGAGCTGGTCGTGGCCGACCGCACGTCACCGTTCGCGCCGAACTCGAACGCCTTGATCGCCTCCTCGAACCGGAACTCGACCCCCGACTCGGCGTGCCGACCGGCGAGGAAGTTGGAGACGAGCGGAGGAAGCATGTGACCGAGCACGCGACTCGCCTGCTCGACCACGGTCACCTCGCAACCGAGTTCACTCGCGACGGTGGCGACCTCCAGCCCGATGAATCCGCCGCCGATCAGGAGCATCGACCGCGCACCGCCGAGCCGTTCATGCAACCGGCAGGAGTCATTCCAGCCGTGGACGGTGAACACGTTCCCCGCCGACGACAACTCATCGAGCATTCTGGGACGCGAACCGGTTGCGAGCACCAGATGGTCGTAGGGAACCTCCACACCGGACTCGAGAACGACGAGCCCGTGGTCGCGATCGATTCCTCGCGCCGGGGCTCCGCACAGCAACCGCACGCCGATGCTGTCGTAGTGCTCGGCTTGGTGAAACACGATGTGTGCGGGATGAGGATCCTTGAGGAAGGCCTTCGACAGCGGCGGACGTTGATAGGGCAGATGATCCTCGCCGCCGATCAGCGTCACGTCGCCATCATGACCAGAACGGCGAAGTGCACTGACCACGTGCACGCCCGCTTGTCCCGCACCCACCACAACCAGCCGTCCGACCGGCCGGGAAACCGACTCGCCCGACATCGCAGCTCAGTCCTCCGCGAGCTCGATCGCCGCTGTCGGGCAAGCGGCGATCGCCTCCTCGATCTCCGGTTTCGCCATCGCGGCCGGGTTCTCCTGCAACAGCACGATGATTCCGTCGTCATCCTGATCGAATACCGTTGGTGCCGCCAGGACGCACTGCCCCGAACCACAGCACTTGTCGGGGTAGATCTCTACCTTCATTCCTTGCTCCTCACGGGAAGTCCTTCTTAGCTGGCGGAGTTCTCAGCTGCCGTCGGGGCTAATGGCCACCAGCGGGTCGCCGGCCTCGACGGTTCCCCCCTCGGTGACGTGAACGCTTTCGATCTGACCGGAACACTCCGCGAGCACCGGGATCTCCATCTTCATCGATTCGAGGATCATCAGCGTGCTGTCCTCCTCGACGGTGTCCCCCGGTGCGACGAGGACCTTCCAGACGTTCGCACCCAGATCTGCCTTGACCGTTTCCACGTGATCGCTCCCAATCAGAATGTTCAAGTCATCGGCTCGTGACCGTCGCCACGATGCTCGTGTCATAACTGCCCCGGATGAACTCCGGCGAATTCAGCAACCGGCGCAGGAACGGCAGATTGGTGCGGATCGGCCCGACCAGGAAGCTGTCGAGTGCGCCTCTCGCCCGCTCCAGGGCATCGTTGCGATCACGCCCGGACACGCAGACCTTCGCGAGCATCGGATCGAAGTGCGGTGTGACGCTCAGACCCGCTCGATAGCCCGAGTCGACCCGGATTCCCGGCCCGCTCGGCTCCACCCACTCGTCGATCGGGCCCGGGCTCGGGAAGAACCGAACCGGATCTTCGGCGCAGAGGCGGAACTCGATCGCGTGGCCTTCGGGTTCGGGGGCGAAGTCCGGCGTTGTCGTGCCGGTCCACGCGATGCTGAGTTGCTGTTCCACGATGTCGACGCCGTGGGTCAACTCGGTGACCGGATGCTCGACCTGAATCCGGGTGTTCATCTCGAGGAATACGAACTCATCGGTAGCGGTGTCGAGCAGGAACTCCACGGTGCCGGCGTTCCGGTAGTCCACCGAGCGTGCGGCGACCACCGCCGCGTCGAGAAGCCGAGCCCGGACCTCCGGATTCAACCCGGGGGCGGGGGTTTCCTCGACCAGCTTCTGATGGCGGCGCTGGGTCGAGCAGTCGCGCTCGCCGAGCGTCAAGATCGACCCATCGTCCAGTCCGAATACCTGTACCTCGATGTGCCGGGCCGCTTCGATGAATCGCTCGACGAAGATCCGGTCTGACCCGAAGCTGCGCTCGGACATGGACCGGGTGCTCGCGAACGCCTTCCTCAGCTGGTCGTCGTCCCGCGCGACCGTCATTCCGATCCCGCCGCCGCCTCCCGACGCCTTCACCATGACCGGATAGCCGATGCGGTTCGCTTCGGCGACGGCGTCCTCAGCGTTTCGCAGGACGTCGCCGACGCCGCCACTCACGGGTACTCCCGCCGCTGCGACCGTGTTTCGCGCCTCCACCTTGTCTCCCATCGCAGCGATGGCCTCTGGCGGAGGGCCGACCCAGCACATTCCGGCGGCTCTCACCGCTCGCGCGAAATCAGGATTCTCCGAGAGGAATCCGTATCCCGGATGAACTGCCTCAGCGCCGGTCCACTGTCCGATCTGGACTATCTGGTTCTGGTCCAGGTATGCCTTCACTGGCGTCTCTGCTTCCAAGGCGACCGCTACGTCGGCCTCGGACACGAACGGAAGGTCTTGATCGACGGGGTGATGCACCGCCACCGTCTCGATGCCGGCTTTGCGCGCGGTCAAGAGGATCCGGCGTGCGATCTCACCGCGATTGGCGACGAGCAGTCGCTTGGGGAACTGGTTCATCACTGTCCGCCTAGTAGCTCGTCGGCCAGTTGCTCAGCTGGTGCTCGCCTACCCCGCCGGTCCGCGAGAGGTGGTTGTCGCGCAGCGCGTTGATGAGGAACTCCCTCGTATCCGCCGGGTCGATCACGTCTTCCACTCCGTAGACCCGTGCGACGTCGTACCCGGTGGATTCCTTGGCCATTTCGGAAAGTCGCCGCTCGTAGAGCTCCGGATCGTCCTCCGGGTTGATCCCGTGGACCACGCTGACGGCAGACCGCGGATCCATGAAGCTGACCTCGGCCGTCCACCAGGCGACGGTGCTGTCCGCGGTCCACGCCCCGCCCATGTTGACGTAACCCTGGCCGTAGTTCTTGCGCATCATGACGGTGATCTTCGGTACCGTCGCGAGCGAGAGCGCATTCATCCAGTTGATGACCTTGCCGACGATTCCGTCGCGCTCGCCGTTGATCCCGATCAAGAAGCCCGGTTGGTCGACCAGGAAGATGATCGGGATGTTGTAGGAGTCGCACAGGACGATGAAACTCGTCGCCTTCGTACACGTGTCCGCATCCATCGCACCGGCTTTGAACATCGGGTTGTTCGCGATGATGCCGACCGATCGCCCACCGATGCGCGCCAAGCAGGTCGCAAGCGATTTGCCGAACCGCTCTTTGATCGGGAAGACCGACCCGATGTCGGCGATGACGTCGATGACCTTGCGGACGTCGTAGACCTTCGTGCGTTCCGGCGGCACGATCGAGTGGATCTCATGACCGCGACCGTCCGACCCAGCAGGAACCGGCGCGACAGGCGGCGCTTCGCCGTTGTGCCGCGGAAGGTAGCCGAGGAACCGCCGCACGAGGTCGATCGCCTGCTCGTCGGTGTCGGCCACCGCATCGGCGAAGCCGGTCACCTCGGAGTGAACCCGCCAGCCACCGAGGTCCTGGCCGTCGACCTGCTGCCCCGTCGCGCGACTCACCAGGCCCGGACTCGACACGGCCATGACCGCGCCCTTGCGCATGACCGCGAAATCCGAGCTGACGGTGTGCCAAGCGGCCGACCCGAACGAATACCCGAAGCAGGCCGAGACCCAAGGGTTCGTGCGGCGACGCAGGAATCGCGTACGGTCGTTGGCCTGCCCGAGGCCGGTACCACCCATCGCATCGGGCATCCGCACACCGGTCGATTCCGCGAGGTACACCAACGGCATGCCGCTGCGGGCCGCCAGATCCTTCATGTGGCTCATCTTCTTGTTGCTCGTGGCACCCGACGACGCACCCTTGACCGTGAAGTCGTACGCGATGACGGCGGCACGCCGGCCCTCGACGTCACCGGTACCGGTCACCTTTCCGTCTGCCGGTGTGGCATGGCGATCGGCCTCGACCGGAGACGCCGCGAACAGACCGGTCTCGCGGAAGCTCCCCTCATCGAAGAGGCGAGCAACCCGCTGGCGCGCGTTCAGCTCGCCCTTTTCGGCGCGCGCGGCGAGCTTGCGCTCCCCACCCATGGCGAGTGCCTGCGCGCTGCGGGCGAGGTGCTCTTCGCGATGATCGCGTGTCATCTGGATCGGATCCTTTCGTATCGGTCGCTTCAGCGGCCGAGTTCAGCCAGCTGTCCCGGGTTCGGTCGAGCGGCGTGAGATGCCCGTTTGCGGAACTCGAGGACGACCTGGGCGGCGCGCGCCGCGTCCTCGACCGAGCCGTACACGGGCAGACCGGCACTCCTGGCCAGCTGGACGTAGCTGCGAATGAGCTCATCGACGTCCGACTTGCCATCGCCCTTGAGCACCAGGTAGTGCAGTGACGCCGGGCCCGTCTCAGCGCGCACTCGTCCGATGCTGCCGATGATCGCTCCGGTCACATCGCCGTGCGTCTGGCTGAGGTTGCGATGGATGATCCCGACATTCAGATGGGTGATCACCACCGCCGGCGTCATCGCGTCGAGGACGATCGAAAGAATGTCACCGGCGACGGCGCCACCGTTCACACCAAGAGTAGGTGCCGGGGTGTCGATCGGGTTGAACAGTCCATTTCCGGGCGGTAGGCCCAGATCCTCGATCTGCGCGACCGTATCCGGTGAAAGCACCGGTACTCGAAGTCCGTGGTGGGCAAGGGAATCCGCGGCCAGGACACTGGCTCCCCCACCGTTGCCGAACAGCACTCCGTCACTGTTGGTGTACGGCTGCGTCAGGTCGGCTGTGTCGAAGGCGAGCAGGACGTTGACGAACTCATCGAGCGAATCGGTCAGGACCATACCGGCCTGCCGAGCGAAGGCAGGCCAGAGCCGGTGATTCCCGGCCAACGCGCCGGTGTGACTGGACGCAGCCCGAGAGCCCTCGGATGTCCGGCCTCCGGCGAGCAACACGATCGGCTTGACGCAGCTGTGTTCGGCCAGCCGGTCGAGCACGCTGCGGGCGTGCCCGAGCGACTCCAGGTAGAGTCCGATCACACTCACTTCCTGCGCTCCCAGCAGGAAGTCGACGATCTCCGCAGGTCCCAGGTCGGCGGCGTTGCCGATGCTGGTCAGGCTGTGGAAGGCGAGCCCTCGCGCGGCGCCAAGGCGCAGGATGTCGACGCTCAGGCCACCGCTTTGCGATACCACTGCGACGCCACCGGGCTCAAGCGGCGCTTCCGGCACGAAGCTGAACCGCCCTCTGGAACTATGCGTGCCGAGGCAGTTCGGTCCGATGAGCCGCGTCTTCTGCGCCCGCATCGCCTCGACGAGCTGTCGTTCCATTTCGGTGCCATCGGAGACCTCACCGAACCCGCTGCTGATCACCTGCGCAAAGCGCAACTGTCCCGCCGGCGCCTGGAGGGCTTCAGCAACCGCACCAGAAGGTAGCGCAACGAAGGCGTAGTCGACCACGTCCCGGACATCGGCCATGGTGCGGGCCGCCGGAATGCCCTCGATCGCCTCCGCCGTCGGGTGGATCGGCACGATCCGCCCGGTGTAGCCGCCTGCGCGAAGCCCCCGGATGTACCGATTCGCACCGTTCGTGCCCTTGGCGCTCGCGCCGAGGACGGCGATCGTCTGCGGTTGGTACAGGGCAGAGAGATCATCGTTCAGCGCGACGGCGGACCGGTGCTCGGCACTCGGCGAGCCGAGGACGAACCGCGCATCGACTGCGACAGCGCCGGCGGGATTGACGATGACGGGATTCAGGTCGAGCTCGACCACTTCTGGCGGCAGAGCGGCCAGCAGCCCGTCTGGCCCTGCGAGCCTTTCCACGACCGTCACCAGTGCATCGAGATCGGCAGGCCCGGCGCCGCGCGCACCCTGCAGGATCGGCAGGCCCCGCAGTTCATCGAGCATCGCCGTGATCTGATCGGTCCGAAGCGGTGCCATCCCGAACGCCACATCGGCCAGGACTTCGACGAAGACGCCGCCCAAACCGAGCATGACCACCCAGCCGACACCAGGCGTTCGCACCGCGCCTACGACGACTTCGTGACCAGGATCGGCCTTCTCCTCGACCAGGAAGCGGTCGACCTGGTGCCCCTGCTCGGCGAGAGCCGCCGACATCAGCTGAGCGGCTTCGGCCAATTCGGCAGCACTCAGACCGACACGCACGCCGCCCGCGTCCGACTTGTGCACCAGAGTCGGCGACACGGCCTTCAGCACCAGAGGGCCGCTGATGTCCGAGGCCGCCTTGACCACGTCGCGATCCGCCGTTCCCGCCGGGACCGGGATTCCGAAGTGCTGGAGCACCTGCTTGCCCTCGGGCTCAGGTAGAACTCGATGTCCGGCCGCCACGCTCTGCCCGATGATCGAGCGCCACGAACTCGGCGATTGATGATCCACGCGGTTGGTCTCCGTTTCTTCCCACGCACCGATGCCCGCCCACGCGACAGCGATCGACGGGGTCCTGGCGACGATTGACGGGGTCCTGGCGAGGAGTCTGCACAACGACGCGCCACGCGGGTAGAAGGAAAACCCTGCACCTGTGATGCCGGATGACTGCCGGGCAGCCACCGGCGAACGCGCTGCCAACCCAGGCCCGCTTCAGCCTTCCTTCGTGATAGGTGGGCAGAATCACCGCTGTAGGCATCGTGACCTACCAGACATCCCGCTGGGTGCGGAGAATCGTCGCAACTCGTCGTCCCAGGTCACAAGGCAGGAGTCGGACCGAGTAGGCAACGGGCGCCAGGAGCTCTCGCCGGTCCCGCACGGGAACTGACGGCCGCATGGCGTCCATTTCGACTAGGAGAGACGATGGAAAGCCAGATGCACGACGACAATTCAGCTGAGGCGGATGCCGCTGAGGCCTGTCCGCACCTTCGCCAACTGAGCTTCACGCCGCCGGCTGATCGACCGCTGGATGATCCGGAGTACTTCGGCGAGCTGCGCCGGTGCCCGGTCGGTGAGATCGGTCTCGGGCCCGACATGAAGGCCTGGATGTTCACGAAGCTCGACGATGTGAAGGCCGTCCTGGGTGACACCCGGTTCAGCGCGAACCCGACAACCCCGGGTTTCCCCGTCCGCGGCCTGCCCGGAGGGGGTCATCCGATCTCGGTGAACGGCATGCTGCGCGTGGATGCCCCGTTGCACACGAAGTTGCGGCGGGTCGTCACCAGGTACTTCACGCCGAAGGCCGTCGAAGGATACCGCCGGCGGGTCACCGAGATCATCGACGAACACCTCGAACGTCTCCCCGACCTGCCGCAGCCGCTCGACCTGGTCTCCGAATTCGCGCTGTCCATCCCAACGACCGTCATCACCGATCTGCTCGGCATCCCGATCGAGACCGCGCCGCGGTTCCACGAACTGACCGATCTCATGACGAACCTGGTGCTTCCCCTCGACGAGATGCACAAGGTTGTCGAGGAGTTCGCCGAGCTGAGCCTCCAAATCGCCGACCAGAAGGCGAAGAACCCCGGCGACGACATGTTGACCAAGATCCTCGACGAGCAGGAAGCGGTCGGCGGACTGACCCGCATCCAGCTCGCCTCGCTCGTGACGAGTCTGATCGTCGGCGGGCACGACACGACCGCCAACATGATCGGGCTATCGGTGCTGACCCTGCTCAAGCGACCCGACCAGCTCGCGCTGCTGCGAAACGGCGAACGGGACTGGGACGTCGCCGTCGAGGAACTCCTGCGCGTGCTGTCCGTCGCCCGCATGGGCCCACGTCGCGCCGCGCTGGAAGACGTCGACGTCAACGGCCACGCCGTCCGCGCGGGCGAAGGCGTCATCGCCTCGATCTGGTCGGCCAACCACGACGAGTCCAAGTACGAACGCACGCGCTGGGACGATTTCGCGATCCCGGAAACCAAACCCCAGCACATGGCGTTCAGCTTCGGCTCGCACCAATGCCTCGGCCAGAGCCTCGCCCGCCTCGAACTGGCCATCGCAGTGCCGAAGATCTTCGAACGCTACCCCGAGATGAAACTCGTCGACCCCGCTCTCGCGAACCTCTCCTACCGCGAGGACCGCGCATTCTTCGGTCTCAAAGAGCTTCTCGTCACGCTCTAGCGGCCCGGCGGAACGCGTGCTGGGCCAGTGAGCAAGGGCCTCCGGCCGGGTGGACACTCCCAAAATCCACCTCGCCGGAGGCCCTTCTCCCATCGGACGGCCACCTTGCGCCTGAACTGCGCGGCGAGCGCGAAGTGCCGCCCGCGCTCATCAATGCTTGATCGAACCGCCGTCGACGACGATCGTCTGGCCGGTGACGAATGACGCTCCGTGCGACAACAGGAAGCGCACCGGTTCCACGAAGTCGTCCACGGTCGCCGGCCGCTTGATCGCCCTCGTCGCGATGTTGGCCGATTCGGTGTGGGCGATGTCCGCCGACAGCGGTGTCATGACGAGACCGGGTGCGACCGCGTTCACGGTGATCTGCCGGTCCCCCAGCTCCGCTGACATCGTCCGCATGAACCCGACCACTCCGGCTTTGGATGCCGCGTACGCGGCGACCCCGGCCGGCGCCTTGAAGATCGTGCCGGAGGAGAAGAGCACGATACGTCCACAATCGACGACCATCGGCGCGAACGCCTGGACGGTCGCCAGTGTGCTGTGCAGGTTGACTTCGAGCACGCGGGTCCACTCGCTGCGCGGCATCTCGACGAAGCCGCCCACGCGGGATATCCCGGCGCAGTGCACCAGTGCGTGGATCTGTTCGCCGACATGCGCAGACACCGCACTCGCCACCGAGTCCACCTCGTCCGGATCGGCGAGATCTGCGGTCAGGTACGTGACGCCCGGTGCCGGCTCCGGGGGCTGGTCGAGGTCGATGACCACGACCCGCCACTCGGTAGCCAGGACGGTCGCGAGCCTGGCTCCGATCCCGGAAGCCCCACCGGTCAGGACGAGCGTCCGCGAGGTCAATTCGCCCTCCGCTTCACGATGTGCTCGATGCCCGAGATCGCGAAGTCGAGCGCCATCGACAGGATCCCCATGAACAGCAGCACCGCGAACGATTCGGCGACCTGGAAGTTGCTCGTGAGGACGACCAGCCGCTGACCGAGGCCGTAGTACGAGCCGACCATCTCCGCCAGCACCGCGCCGAGCACGGAGTACACCGCGCCGAGGCGCAACGCGCCGACGATGCTCGGCAGCGCCGATGGCATCTCGATCTTGAAGAAACGCTGGACCGGTGACATCGACAGCGACTCGGTCAACTGCATGATGTCGTGGTCGATGCCGCGCAGCGCGCCAAGGGTCGAGGTGAGCAGGAGGAAGTAGACCACGCTCGCCGCGACCAATGCCTTCGGCATGAATCCCAGGCCGAACCACAGGATGAAGATCGGTGCCAGCGCGGGGCGCGGGAGGCTGTTGGCAAGCGTCAGGAACGGGGTCGCGGCCCGTTCGATGACGTTCGATCGCGAGAACACCACTCCGGTGACGATGCCGAGGACGCCGCCCGCCACCAGACCTGCCATCGCGCCACCGAAGGTCGCCGAGACGTCGACCCAGAACTTCGGTTCGCCGAGTTGCGCGACGAAACCCTCGGCGATCTGTTCGGGCGAGGAGATGAACAGGGGGTTGATCAATCCGTGGTGCGACGCGATGTACCACGCGCCGATGATGATGGCTGCTCCAACGATGCGGATCGTCCACACCAGCAGCGAGGTACGGCGCCGCTCGGCGCGTCGCTCGGCGAATATCTGCTTCTCCATCGCGGCGATCGCCGCCGCGTTGTTCTCAGCGGTCGCTGATCCCGGTGGCGACGGGACCGATTGCTCAGTCGGCGCGCTCATCTTTGAACTCCTGATGGCAGTTGTCCTGGAACGACGAAATGAGGTTCGATCAGCCGGCGTTCGACGCGCGCAGCAGATCGATGTCGGCCGGGGTTGCGGTGTGCGGGCCACCGTTGACCACGATCGTCTGGCCGGTCAGGTGCGAGGCACCTTCCGAACACAGGAACAGGCACACCCCCGCAATGTCCGCCGGCCGCCCGAGACGCCCGAGCGCGACGAAGCGCGCGACCCGCTCCTCGACCTCGGCGGCGGCGAATCGGGATGCTTCGGTCACGACCGCGCCGGGCTCCAGGCAGTTCGCCCGGATCCCGGAGTCGGCCCACTCCCACGCCATCGTGCGGGTCAACGACGCAAGACCGGCTTTCGCGGCGGCGTAAGCCCCTCGAAGCGGATGTGCGTGGCTCGCCGATGCCGACCCGATGTTCACGATGACGCCGCCGCCCTGGCCCCGGAACGTCGGCAGACAGGCCTTGGCAAGATGAAAGGCGCCGCTGAGGTTGGCCTCGACCATGGCGTTCCACGCGTTCGGCGACAGATCTTCAAGCCTCGCGCCGAAGTTGCCCCCGGCGTTGTTGATCAGGACGTCGATGCGACCGAACCGCTCGAGTGCGGCATCGACGATCGCGGTGGCCGTTTCCGGCGATCGGATGTTGCCGGTGACCGCGATGGCCGACCGCCCATGCTCCTGCACGCGGGTGACCCGCTGTGCGAGCACATTCTCCTTCCTCCCGTGCAGGACGAGATCAGCGCCGGCTGCCGCGAACATTTCGGCTACGGCGGATCCGATTCCGCCCGAAGCGCCAGTGACGATGACGACTCGGCCGGCGAAATCGAACGTGACCGAGCCTGGTTGGACGCCCTGCGTCGACACTGGTGGCATCACTTCTCCCTCGAATCGTGGTGCGTACAGGCTCGCCGGGTGAGCCGCCCAGGGCCATGGGCCGCTGTCTGTCAGGGTGATAGCCGCATGTGCGACTACGACGTCTTGACACCGCGATCGCGGCTCAAGCAGACTTCCGGAACCTTGCTGTCGAGAATGCGATCGCGATTCGCTCTGGCTCAATCGGCGAAGAAGGATGTTGAAAGGTCCGGTCGACCGCCTGATCCACGGGGCTTCGCACCGAATAATCCGAGAGCCGCAATGGAGCGGTTCGCGCCAGTTGCGAAGTTCCGCCGTCGATTGATGGGATTCACCAATTCAGGAGGTTGCCGGTGGGAACGCCAGCAGTTGAGGAAAACCGGTCCACCCAGGATCTGGGAATCGAGTTCGAACACGTCAACCACAGCTTCATTCACGGCAATCGTGCCATGCTCGTGCTGAAGGACTTCAACCTGCGCATCGAGCCGGCGGAATTCGTGAGCATCGTCGGACCGTCCGGCTGCGGCAAGACGACCGCGCTGTCGATGACCGGAGGTCTCGTCCGACCCCGCTCGGGCTCGGTTCGGCTTGGCGGCAAGCAAGTCACGGGAACGTCCGACGACATCGCCTTCCTCTTCGCCCGCGATGCCGTCCTGCCGTGGCGTCGGGTCCGCCGCAACGTCGAGCTCGGCCTCGAGGTTCGCGGGGTCCCCAAGGCGGAACGCCGCGAACGAACGGACGAATGGCTGCGTCGGGTTCGCCTCGAAGACTTCGCCGACTCGGACGTTCTCCACCTGTCGCAGGGAATGCGTCAGCGCGTGGCCATCGCACGCACACTGGTGCAGAGCCCCCGGGTCGTGCTGATGGACGAGCCGTTCGCCGCCCTCGACGCGCAGACACGCGCGATGCAGCAGGAGGAGTTCATCCGGCTCTGGGAAGCCGAACGCCCGACGGTGATCTTCGTGACGCATGACCTCGAAGAGGCGATCCTGCTCAGCGACCGAGTAGTCCTGATGGCCAGCCGCCCCGGCCGCATCGTCGCCGATATCAAGATCGAGCTCGAGCGTCCGCGGACCCAGGCGATGCGGACTTCGTCCCCGATCTTCCGGCACCACCTCGAGACGTTGTCCGAGCGCCTCCGCGAAGAGGTGCAGCGCGCCGACCAACAGCGCACGCCCGGGAGCGACGATGCCTGAGCACTTCACCGTCGCCGACGGCGCTCAGCTGGCCTACCGCATCGTCGGCGACGGTGCCGAGAACATCGTGCTCGTGCACTCGCTCGCGCTCGACGGATCGTGGTTCGAGCCCTTGGCCGAACAGATGGGCCCGGAGTTCCGGTGCGTGATCCCCGATGCCCGCGGACACGGCGGCAGCGAAGGCCTGCCTGATCAGATCAGCCTGCGGCGGCTCGCCGATGACATCGCGGAGCTCCTCGATCATCTGGAGCTGCCCAAGGCCAGCGTCCTGGGAATCTCGCTGGGCGGGATGATCGCCCAAGCGTTCGCCGCCCGTCATCCGCAACGCGTGGACAAGGTCGTCCTCATCGCCACGGCGGGCTCGTTCAACGACGCAGCGCGAGAAGGCAACGCTGCGCGCGCACAGGCCGCCCTGTCACCGAACGGCATCGCCGCCATGGCGGACGCGACCCTCGGCCGTTGGTTCGGCGATCAGCCGCAGCACGATGAATCGATCTCCGCGCTCGCGGCGCGGGCGCGCGAGCAGTACCTCGGTTCCGACCCCCAGGTGCACGCCGCGACCCTGCTTTCGATGACCGCCGTCGGCGACTTCCAGGTTCCACCTGACCTGCCGACGCTGGTCATCGGCGGCCAGGAGGACGTGAGCACGCCTCGAACGGTGGTCGAGCAACTCGCTGCCGACATTCCGCAGGCGCGGCTTGCATTCGTGCCCGGCGGACACCTCACGGCATTCACCCATCCAACCCCGGTCGCCGCCATGCTCACCGAGTTCTTGGCGCAACGCGATCCAGAAGTGGCGAATTGACCCGCGTCGCAGCACCCGAAGGATCAGGCATGGAACAGTCCTCCTCCAGCGAACCGACTATCGATGACCTCCGGCGATGCATTCATGCTGCCGAAACGCCGGCCCTCCTGATGCTGGTCGCGCACCTCACCGATGACGCGGAGGTCCTGCGGCCGGATTGGCGTCCGAAACCCGAGCTGCTGCCCGCGGGCGGCCTCACCCCTGACGTCGAGTCGCAGATTCGCGCTCTGTGCCTCGAGAAGCTCGAGCCGCTGCTACCGACGATGGGCACCTGGCCGCAGCGCCCCAGTCCCGCCGTGCTGACGGCCATCAGCGACTGGGCGTTGGGCAGCACCGGAGAAGAGAACGTGCCGCTGCTGCACGCTGCATTCGTGCCCCCCGGAGTCGATGAGCGCGCCCCTCGGTGGACCAAGGACGACATCGCCGCCGGCCGGTCGATGCGGGTAGCGATCATCGGCGCCGGCCTTTCGGGCCTGATGGCCGGTCTGCGCATGAAGCAGGCCGGCATCGACTTCACCATCATCGAGAAGGGCGACGACCTCGGCGGCACCTGGTACGAGAACACTTACCCGGACTGCCGGATCGACGTCCACAGCTACATCTACACGTACTCGTTCTATCCGTACGACTGGCCGTCCTACTTCTGCCGTCAGGACGTGATCTTCGACTACTTGCGGTCGTTCGCCGAGGAGCACGGTCTGGTCGACCACATCGTCCTCAACACCGAAGTCACGGCGGCGAACTGGGACGACGAATCGCAGACCTGGACCGTGGAGACGATCGACGATCACGGCGACGAACGCGCCGATGAGTACGACATCGTCGTATCAGCGGTCGGTCAGCTCAACCGGCCGCTCATCCCGGCGATCGAAGGTCTCGATACCTTCGCCGGCCCGGCTTTCCACACCGCGCAATGGGACCATTCCGTCGACTTCACGGGAAAGCGGGTCGCTCTCATCGGCACCGGCGCCAGCGGAGTGCAAGTCGGCCCGGCTCTGGCGCGCCAAGCCGACGAACTGGTCATCTTCCAGCGCACCGCACCATTCCTGCAGCCCACTCCCGAGCTGCGCCGCGATCTTCCAGAAGAAGAACGATGGCTTCTGCGCAACATCCCGCTGTACCGGTCGTACTACCGCTTCTCCATCTTCCTGCCCCGAGCGATCGGCAGGCTTGCCGCCGCGACGATCGACCCGGACTACCCGCCGACCGAGCGCGCCGTATCGGCAGTCAACGAGCAGTTGCGCGTCCTGCTGACCGACTACCTGCTCGACCAGGTGAAGGACCGGCCGGATCTGGCGGAGAAGATCATCCCCGATTATCCGCCTGGCGCCAAGCGGATCATCCGCGACGACGGAACCTGGATCGAGACCCTCAAGCGCGACAACGTCCAGCTCGTCGCGGATGGCGTCGAGCGGGTGGACGAAACCGGGGTCTGGACCGCTGACGGCGAGCACATCCCGGTCGACGTGATCGTATTCGCCACCGGTTTCAAGGCGTCCGACTTCCTCATGCCGATGAAGGTGACCGGCAGGGGCGGAAAGGACCTGCACGAGACCTGGGGTATCGACGCATGCGCCTACTTCGGAATTTCGGTTCCGGATTTTCCCAACATGTTCTGCCTCTACGGCCCGAACACCGGCCTGCTGCTGCACGGCAACGTCGTCTTCTTCCTCGAGTGCCAGACCGTGTACCTGCTCAGCGCGATCAAGACGCTGCTGGAGACCGGACACCACGCGATGTCGCTGCGCCACGACGTCTTCGAGGAGTACCAGAAGGAAGTCACCGAGGAGAGCGGCAAGCGTGTCTGGGGATGGTCGAAGACCCACAGCTGGTACCAGAACGCCGAAGGCCGTTCCACGATCATGTGGCCGCTGACCGCCCACCGGTACGTCGAGGGAACTCGAGCGGCCGAACCCGAGCACTACGAGCTGACCTGACGGGCAATCCGCCGATGCGCCATACCCGGCCGGCTTCGCAGGTTGAACGGCGTCCCCGCAGCACCGCAGCCCTCTTCGCAGAAGGAGATCGACATTGATCACGGAACGGACGGCAGTCGTCAACGATCTGACGACGCGCTATCTGCATGGCGGACCGGACGGCCGGCCAACTGTCGTGTTCGTCCACGAAGGCGGCTTCGGGGGGTGTGCCGACGTGTCCTGGGGGTCGGTGCTCCCCCTGGCCGCGGAGAGTTACCGCGTGATCGCGCCGGATATGCTCGGATTCGGCGGGACGGCGAAGATCACCAGGTTTGACGAGCCACCGTTCGGGTTCAGGTTGCGGCACATCTACGCGCTGCTCGATTCCCTGGGAATCGATGGACAGGTGCACCTGGTGGGCCACTGCTTCGGCGGCTCCGTCATCCTGCGCGCTCTGACCGATCCCGCGTTGAGAGCGCGCATCGCGACAGCGAGCGTCATCAGCGGCACGGGCGGCCCCTGGCGTACCGAGCTGACCGCCGAGCTGGGTACGTATGACGGCACGCTCCAAAGCATGCGCCGGATCGAGGAACTCAGCTGCGGGACGTTCCCCGGTTTCGAGGAGTACATCGAGACGCGGCAGCGCTGGGCATCGGTCCCCGGGCACTTCCAGGCGCTCGCTTCGGCCCGCACCCCGGTGCCCGAACCGCTGCGAGCCGCTCGGCCCGCCGACCCCTACCCGCAGACCCTGGCCGGCATCACCACACCGCTGCTACTGATCGAAGGCAGCGACGACGCTCTGCTCGAGCCCGGATGGACCAAGCACTTCGTCCAGGTGCTCCCGCACACGACGGTCACCACGCTGCCTGCCAAGCATTCACCGAACATCAGCCACCCGAAACAGACCTGGCAGGTCATCGAGCAGTTCATCGGCGGCACCGATGTTCAGTGACCCGCACTCCCCGATGGGCGCAGCCGAGATCGACCACGACCGGCTGTTCCGGCTCGATGGAAACGCGTACGTCGTTCTCGGCGCGGGCGCCGGTATCGGCGAACACGTCTCACGCACGCTGGCTTCCCGGGGCGCCCGGCTGCTGTGCGTCGACATCGCCGAGGGCCTGGTGAACCGACTCGCCGATGAGCTCGGGGCCGAGCGCATCGTCGCGGACGTGTCGACCGAAGAGGGGGCTCGGGCGGTCGCCGACCACGCCAGGTCGGCATTCCCCACGCTCAGCGGCTTCGTCGATGTCATCGGCCAGATGACGCGCAAACCGCTCCCCGAGTTCACGCTCGAAGACTGGGAGAAGGACTTCCGGGTGAACCTCACCCATGCCTTCCTCTCGGGGCAGCACCTGGCGCCGCTCGTCGCGCACGGCGGTGGCGGTTCGATCGTCTTCGTGTCGAGTCTCAGCGGTTCTCGTGCCGGAAAATACGCTGCCGGCTACGGTCCGGCCAAGGCTGCTCTCGAGCTGTGGGTCAAGCAGCTCGCGGAAGAGCACGGTGCCGCCGGCGTGCGGGTGAACGCAGTCGCACCTGGGTTGTTCTTGTCTCCCAGAGTCGTGGCGGCGGACACCGACGGGATCATGGCCAAGCAGTACGGAGCGAATACGATGCTCGGCCGTCTCGGGCAACCGTACGAGGTCGCTGCGACCGTGGCGTTCCTGTTGACACCGGCGGGCGGGTACATCACCGGGAGCACGATCGCGATCGACGGCGGCACCGGCGCTGCCGACCCGATGGGTCTGTGACTTCGGACTGCGGTCGCTGCCGGGTTTCGTCCGGAAGACGTTCGCCGGGCGCCGGCAGCGACGAATCCGCTTTCATGCCAACCTAATTACTTTACTACCACGCGTTCGAATGCGTGGTACCATCCCCGTCCGACAGTGCTGTCGGACGGCGTCCAGACCACGCCGCGCGGACGAGCGGGGTGATCGGTGCGGTTCGAGCAACTTCGATACCTGGAAGCGGCACTGCGCACGGGTTCGTTTCGGCAGGCAGCGAGAGAACTCGGTGTCTCGCAGCCGACGATCACCAGCCAGGTGCAGCGTCTCGAAGAGGATCTCGGACTCGTTCTCGTGCGCCGGGGAGCCCAAGGCGTACGCCCAACGGACGCGGCGGAGCGGATCCTGCCGCACGCGATGGCGGCGATTCGGATCGAAGATCTGCTGCGCCAGGAAGCCAGTGTGATCGACGGTTTGCGAGCCGGCACCGTTCGGCTCGCAACGGTGTCGACCGGCAGCATGCTCGTGCTTCCCGATGTCGTCCGGCGGATGCACACCGAATACCCGAACATTCGCTTCGAAGTCACCGAAGGCGGGACCTACGACGTCCGCGAAGGGCTCACCAGCGGGCAATACGACATGGGCCTGCTGATTCGGCTCAACGAGCCGGATGAAATCGACGAGGACGATCAGCTGCACTACACCGATCTGGTCTCAGGTCGCCTCGTCCTCTGCGTTCCGGACGCCCACCCGCTGGCCAGCGCCGAGACGTTCGACGTCAATGACCTCAGCGGCGAGCCCCTCATCACCTACAAGAAGGGCAGCATTCTCCGGGCGGCATTCGACAGAATGCTCAAGGGCGTCGATGCTCGCTTCGTCTACCTCACGGACGGCGCGGAAACGGTCCAGCGCATGGTGCGCGCGGGCGTTGGCATCTCGATCGCGAACACGTTGGCAACCTCGACCGTCAGCGGCAACGGTGTCACGCTGATCCCGATCCGCGAGCCGTGGGCCAAGACGACACTTTCAGTCGCAGTTCGATCCGGAGAACTACGCGGACCGATCGTCCAGTTGATTCTGCGTGAAATCCGGGAGATCGTGCACGAAAAGACTCGTGATCCGTTCACCGGGCAGAAAAACGTGCAATCCGAACTCTCGGATCCGGGAGCGGCGCTGCAATTCTCGAAGTAGCCGGGATCGACCACGCGGCGGATCGTTGAGCGCGCGACACCGACGCGAGCCCCCGGCCACGACACCGACCCGTATCGCATCGAGCTGGAATGGTGATAGCCAACGGTGTCTAGCACGGAGGCTCGACCATCCATACAGTCGGCGCCATGAAGGCGGCGCACATCTCCAAGCTCAATGGCCCCGACGCAGTTGAGATCGTCGACGTCGAGGCGCCAGAACCCAATGCCGACCAGGTACTCATCG
The DNA here is from genome assembly GCF_040655595.1 of Saccharopolyspora sp. NPDC050389. NCBI lineage: Bacteria > Bacillati > Actinomycetota > Actinomycetes > Pseudonocardiales > Pseudonocardiaceae > Saccharopolyspora > Saccharopolyspora sp. NPDC050389. The sequence continues at coordinate 3,806 of NZ_JBFAKG010000066.1, read as the reverse complement.
AGGTGCATGCCGCCGGTGTCTCGTTTCCCGAGGTGCTGCAGACACGCGGCCGGTACCAGGTGAAGCCGGACCTTCCGTTCATTCCCGGCGCCGAGGTCGGTGGTGTCGTCGTCCAGGCACCGCCGAACTCCGGCCTCGAACCCGGTGATCGGGTGGCCGCGCTGTCGTTCCTAGCCGGATTCGCGGAATACGCGGTCGCGGATTCCGAGACCACCTTCAAGATCCCGGACAGCATGTCCTTCGAGCAGGCCGCGGCCGTGCCGTTCAACTACCTCACCGCACACTTCGCCCTGCTGCCGCGCGGCCGGATGGCCGAGGGCGAATCCGTGCTCGTGCACGGCGCTGCCGGCGGAGTCGGAACGGCCTCCATCCAGATGGCGAAGGCGTTCGGAGCCGGCCGGGTCATCGCGGTGACCTCGACCGACGAGAAGGGCCATGTCGCAGTCGATGCCGGTGCCGACGAGTACGTGCTGGCGGACGGATTCAAGGACTCGGTCAAAGAACGCACCGGGGGCCGCGGCGTCGACATCGTCGTCGACCCGGTCGGCGGTGACCGCTTCACCGATTCGCTGCGCTCACTCGCAACCAACGGCCGGTTGCTGGTGATCGGCTTCACCGCAGGCTCGATCCCCGAAGTCAAGGTCAATCGCCTGCTACTGAACAACATCGACGTCGTCGGCGTCGGCTGGGGCGCCTACGCCCGCCCGCGCCCGGGCTACCTCCACTGGCAGTGGTCGCAGATCGAACCCCACATCGCCTCAGGCGCCCTCTCCGCACCCATCGGCGGCAGCTACCCGCTCGACGACGTCATCAGCGCACTCAAGGCGATCGACGACCGGCACGCGACCGGCAAGCTGGTGCTGAAGATCCGCTGACCGACAACCGCAGGCGAAACCTTGGCCGACATCGGCTGCCAGCACCGCGGGCAACAACAGCCCGTTACTGGATGACTGCAAAGGAGTCGTCATGCCAACCGAGGTCGGCTTAGGAGCGCCCTCCACCCACGCCCACCGGCGGAAGGCGAAGAAGGCGACAGGCGTCGCCGTTTTCGGCACGTTCATCGAGTACTACGACTTCAGCGTCTACGGGTACGTGGCTGCGACGCTGTCGGTGGTGTTCTTCCCGAGTGACGACCCGACCACCGGGTTGCTGAACACGCTGCTGGTCTTCGGCTCGGCCTTCTTCGTCCGTCCGCTCGGCGCGTTGTTCTTCGGGTGGCTCGGTGACCGGAAAGGCCGCCGGTTCGGCCTCATCGCGAGCGTCACCGTCATGGGAGTGGCGGCCACTCTGACCGGTCTCTTGCCCGGCTATGCCCAGCTCGGTGCTTGGGCTCCCGTTCTGCTCGTAGTTTTCCGCATGCTGCAGGGTTTTTCGGCCGGTGGCGAGGTCGGAGGCGCCTCCAGCTACATCCGGGAATGGGCCGAGCCCAGGCGGCGTTCGGTCTACCTCTCGTTGATCCCGGCGACCGCCCAACTCGGCAAGGGCGCGGCAGCCGGGATGGCCGCGATCGTCGCCGCGGCGCTACCCGCGCCCGCGATGGAATCCTGGGGATGGCGGATCCCGTTCCTGCTCGCCTTGCCGCTGGGGGCGCTCTGCCTCTACCTGCGTCTGCGCGTGGAAGACAGCCCGGAATTCGTCGAGAACAGCAGACGGCGAGGCACCACCGCCCAGCCGGTCCGCGAGCTGTTCAGCGAGCACCGAAAGCCCCTGGCCAAGGTGTTCGCCATCGCCTTGGTGCAGAACACCGGAACCTACATCGGCACCGTCTTCGTCGCCGTCTACTTCAGCAACATCCTCGGTTTCTCCAAGGGCGCCGCGTCGGCCATCGTCCTGGTCGCCGTCCTGCTCGCCGGAGCGCTCATCCCGGTCGCCGGGCAACTCGCTGCCCGATCCGGTGCCAAACGAATGCTGCTCTGGTCGTACTGCGCCTACATCGTGCTCACCGTTCCTTCGTTCTTCCTGATGAACCAGGGTTCGGTCGCACTCGCGATGGCCGGGCTGGCGCTGGTCATGGTGCCGTACGCGCTCTGCCAGGCCGGCACCTCCGCCAGCATTCCCGAGTTCTTCCCGGTCCAGGTCCGCAACACCGGCGTGGCGTTCGGTCACAGCCTGGGCGCGGCCTTCGGCGGCGGCGGTGCGCCATACCTGGCCGCTTGGCTCATCGGGATCAGCGGAAACACGTTCGTTCCCGCGTTCATCCTGATCCTGGCCGGCGCGCTGGGCTTGGCCGTAGTCGCGCTGACCGTCCGCGAAACCTCCGGTAGTTCCGCCCATCTCTACCGGTGACGAAAATCGTTCCCGCCATCCGCGTCCTCAACCCGGTGCACGATCGCGACGATCTGCCCCAGCGGGGGAGTCTCCTGCCGACAAGTCCGCCGCCAGCAACGCCATCTCGCGAGCACGCCCGCAAGGGGCCATTGGGTTCATACGCGCATCTCCAGAAGGGGGTGGCCGCTTCCCGTGGTGACCAGGAGATGCGACACCTGGTCCCGGGGAATCGCGGACGCACCGGACAGCCGTGCTTCACCGGTCAGGGTCCGCGACCACGTGGCGGCCTGCTCGACGCGGCCGTCGCGGGCCACCACCCAGGCCACGAAGTGATCGTCCGGCGGCAGGTTCTCCACGTGCAGCGACACCGCCGTCCCCCACGGACGGCTTTCCAGCTTGCCGTGCCCGTGCGACGTCACGCCCGCCGCAGCCACCAGATCGGCACCCTCCGGTTCCCACGAAACCGCGGCCATACCTCCGAGGGATCCCACACCGAGCAGCACCACAGCCGCGACAGCCAGCAGCCACCTCCGCTTCCGCGGTGGCGCCACTCGTTCGCTGCGGGCTTTCTCGATCAGCTTCGCCCACTCCGGCTCGGATGGTTCGATCGGCTCCGGCGGTGGACCGGCGCGGTGCAGCAATCCGGGCAGTCCCGCGTAGCCGGACAGGTCCTCCCTGCAGTCGGCGCAGCGGCCGAGGTGCTCCTCGAAGCGCCGACGCTCTTCCGGGTCCAGACCGCCGAGCACGTATGCCCCCAGCAGCTCGCGAACCGCCTCGTGCTCCTCGTTCACCGGACCACCCCCATTTCCTCCAAGATCGTTCGCAACGTTCGCACCGCGTAGTAGGCGCGGGACTTCACCGTGCCCTGCGGAATCCCAAGCTGTTCCGCGGTTTCGGCCACGCTGCGCCCCTGGAAGTACAACGCCACGACGACCGCGCGGTGCTCGGGCGACAGCCGCTGGAGCGCCTCGCCGACGAGCCAGCCGTCCAGCAGCCGGTCCAGGTCGTCGGCCACCGGCAACGATTCGACGACGCCGTCGTCGCGGACCAGGCGCGGGCGGCGCTGGGACGCGCGCCAGTCATCGATCAGGATGTTCCGCGCGATCGAGAACAGGTACGACCGGGGGTCACCGCGGCCGGGATCGATCGAATCGAGGTTGCGCCACGCCCGCAGCAGCGTCTCCTGCACGACGTCCTCGGCCCGCTGCCGGTCTTCCACGTACCGCAGGACGAATGCGGTCAGCATGCCTCCGTACTCCTCGTACATCGCACGAAGTAGTCGCTCGTCCGCCGTCATCGCACCCCATCCTGCCTCGGCCGCATTCTCCCGTGCCCGGGTGTACGTCACGAACACCGGCGAAGTTCAGCGATCCCGCGAACGGATTTCCGTTGAACCGGCCGGCGGCCGCGGACGTACAGGAAGACAACGCAATCGAACGGAAGGGAACATCATGCCGTTGCGCAGAATCGCGGTCCTCGCCACCGCCGCCTGCACGATGACGATCGCAGCGTGCGGATCGGGTGAGCAGCCCGAATCC